>CAYHCR010000502.1:0-3938 GCA_964354895.1 uncultured Myxococcales bacterium
GGCGGCGTGCCTGCGCCGGTCTGCAGCCAGCTCCCGGACTGCGACGGCCCGCACCACGGCGGCTACGAGCAGCTCTGCCTGACGACGGGCTGCGCGCCGATCGGGATCGAGGACGGGGCGGGCGGCCGCGTGACGGGCGGGATCGAGCTCTACGGACGGATGGATCGCTTCGTCGACGACGCGCGGATCCGGACGGGGCTGCTCTCGCTCTACGACACGCGCCGCAGCGACGGGGCGGCGATGACCTGCGCCGGGCTGCTCGCGGATCCTGCGCGGGCGGACGCGCGCTTCAACCTGCACGCGCGGGTCGTCGAGGCGATCGCCTCGCCCAACGACCTGACCCCGCTGCACGCGTACGAGCTGCCGGCGACGCCGCCGGAGGTGACGCTGGTCGCGTACGTGCAGTTCTTCAGCGGGCCGCGCGACGCGCAGCTCGAGCCGACCGGCGGCATCCTCGGCGAGGGCTGCCTCGAGGGCGTCACGATCCCGGCGGGCGCGTTCGTCGCCGACGGGGCGCATACGTTCACGGTGGCGATCGTTCCGTTCGTGCCGTAGGGGTCAGAAGCGGCCGGGGGCGCCGCCGAAGACGCGGAGCTCGCCGTCCTTCCGGCTCGACAGCATCACGTCGTCGAACGGGTCCCCGTCGAGATCTTCGAACGAACCTCCGAGGGCCCTGCCTTCGACCGCGAATTCGAAGAACGTGAACGGCAGCGCCGTGTCGAGGATGACCTCGCCGACGGGGCTCCAGTCATCCGGGATCGCGACGCCCATCGAGTTCACGAGCGCCTCGATCGACGTGAAAGTGGGCGCGCCCGCGACGATGTCGCCCGCTCGATCCACGTCCATCCACGACCCGAACCCGCGGCCGCCGGCCGGCCCGACGAGGGAGCCGCGCTCGATCAGCGTCGGCCCTCGATCGAGATCGAAGACCCGAATCCGGCCGCGCGAGGTGGCCGATGCGCCGGTCGCGGAGGCCCACAACTCGACCCGCTCGGCACCGTCGTCCGTCCTCCGTCGAGCGACGAGGTTCGAGCCGAGGCGTTCGCCGGGCTCGGCCTCGCCGACGGCGGGGTCGGTCAGCAGCGGAGCGATCCTGCGTTCGGTCGGCGTGACTCGGGAGAACGGTCCCGGCACCAGACGGATCGAGCCGCGGGCCGAGGCATCCTCGTAGCCGGCGGTCCAGCCGATCGCGACGTCCACGGCAGCGTCACCGACCAGATCTTCCGTCGCGAGCACCGTTACCGCACCGTCGATCTCGTCGAAGTCGAGGATGTTCGCGAGGGGCGGGCCGGCGTCGAGATCGATCGGGGTCGTCTCCGAGGGCAGCTCATCCAGCAGCCAGACCCGGTAGCCAAGCGGCGACGCGTCCGGGGCGACGCCTCGGTGCTGTACGAGGGCCAGCCCCCCGGCGGAGGAGTCCTCGGCGGGGTCGAGATCGCCGGCGGGGAAGAGCTCGATCTCCCTGTACGTGCCCAACACGAGCACGAGGCCCGGGAGCGGAGTGGCCGGATCGGCGATCGCCGCGGGGATCTGCTCGAACCGCTGGCGTTCACGCCCGGCGACGACGATCAGCCCGCGCACGTAGCGGCCGAGGCCGGGCACGACGCTGCCCGCCGTGACTCCGATGGCGAGCGCGTCGCCGGTCCCTCCCCCGAGGGGTCCGAGGTTCCGAAGCGCCCGCACGAGCGCGTGGCGTCCGTCAGGCACGCGAACGAGCAGGTCCGGCCGGCTCGTCTGTCCGGGCGACGCCGAGAGGGGGCCCCAGAAGAGGCCCAGCGTCATCGCGGCGGGTTCATACGATACGACGAGGTCCTGATAGCCGTCTCCGTCGAAGTCACCGACCGCTGTGTGCGTGCCGAACCCGCTCGGATCGTCGGGCCCCCCCCTTGAACACGAGCTCGGCGCCGCTCCACGGGCACGCCGAGAGGCCGGCTCTGCAGTTCTCGTCGAAGCCGAACCCACACTGTTCGGTGGAATACTCCGGCAGCTCGTCCAGGCAATCCACGCAGCCGCTCCGCTTGAATTCGGGCAGCTCCGCCCGGCACTCCGCGGTCCGCTCGACCCAGCCGGTCGGCTCCGGCGCCTTGCAGCTCTGCCGGCCGGTCACGCCCCCGATCCCGTCTCGATCAGCGTCGGGGTACCAGCTCTTCTCCACGCACGCCTCGGCGACGCAGGTGCCCGCTTCGCAGCGCTCGTCCCCCGGGCACGAGACGCCCTCGCACGGATCCGGCGCCTCGTCGTCGCCGACCGTGAAGCACCCCGCACATCCGAGCAGCACGCCCGCCACGATCGCTCGCTTCACGCCTTCCCCCCATGGCGCCCCGCGCCCGCTGCGAACCGCGCCGCCCCCGCGACGCCCTCCGCCTCCAGCGACGCCCGCCCGAGCCGCAGCTCGCGCCGCATCGCCTCCTGCAGCGGCAGCGCGAGCCCCTCGTAGACGCTGCGCCGATCCGAGCGCAGACACGCCTGCGGCAGCTCCGCCAGCTCGTGAGCCAGCGCCTCGGCCGCCGCGCGCGCGCCGCCGTCGTCGACGACCCGATCGGCGAGCCCGATCCGCAACGCCTCCTCCGCGAGCACCGGCCGGCCCGTCAGGATCAGGTCGAGCGCGCGGGAGAGCCCCACGATCCGCGGCAGGCGCACCGTGCCGCCGTCGATCAGCGGCACGCCCCAGCGGCGGCAGAAGACCCCGAGCACCGCCGAGCGCGCCACGATCCGCAGATCGCACAGCAGCGCCAGCTCGAGCCCGCCGGCGACCGCGTGCCCCTCGATCGCCGCGAGCAACGGCTTGCCGAGCTGCAAGCGGCTGGGGCCCATCGGCGCGTCGCCCTCCTCGTCGATCCGGTTGCCGCCGCCCTCGGCGATCGCCTTGAGATCGGCGCCGGCGCAGAACTGCCCGCCCCCGCCGGTGAGGACCGCGACGCGCGCGGCGGGATCGTCGTCGAAGGCCCGCAGGGCGTCGGCGAGCGCCTCGGCCGTCGCCCGATCGACCGCGTTGCGGCGGTCGGGGCGATCGAGGATCACCGTCGTCACGAAGCCGCTCCGCTCGACGCGCACCATGGACGGCAGGCTACTGCACCCGAGCCCCGGGCTCAGAAGCGGCCCTCCGCGGCGAGGAGGAGCGCCACCTGGTTGTGCGGGTAGTCGGAGAGCGCGAGGTCCCGGCGTCCGTCGCCGTCGAGGTCGCTCACGAGCGTGCCGTACTCCATCACGCCGGCGAAGGTGGCCCACGCGACGTCGTCGAGCGGGAGCTCGCCGCCGCCGGCCGGAAACGGGTCCCGGACGAGCACGGCGCTCGCCTCGCCGCCCGTCTGCCCGACGATCAGCAGCTCGTCCGGCAGGGCACGTCCCGCGGCGTCGACGCGACCGCCGAGGACCGAGAGCCGGTAGCCGAAGCGGACCGTCCGCGCGTCGCCGAGGACCGAACCGACGTTGTCGAGCGCCGTCCCGTTCCAGCGCAGGACGTCGACCCGGCCCCGCCCCACGTCCGCCTCCAGGTCCTTGCGCGCGAGATCGGCCGAGACCCAGACCTCCGCGGGCGCGCCCGGGATCGCGCGAGCGGCGACGAACTGGCCGAAGTTGTCGGCGCTGGTCCCGGCCACCCGCACCGCCAGCGCGTCGCCGTCGAGGACGCCGCCGCCGCCCGCGGGGAACGGGCCGCGCAGCAGCAGCAGCTCGTAGCGCCCGGCCGTCGCGTCCGTGACCGCGACGAGCAGATCCGCGCCCCCGTCGCCGTCGACGTCGGTGAGCGCGAAGACGCGCTCGTCGGGCGCGACGCCCGCGAATCGGAGCACCGTGCGGCCTTCGGCGGGCGGCTCCACGTCGAGCTCCAGCTCGGCGGCGGAGGTCGGCGGTGCGTCGAAGAGGTGCAGCTCCATCACCTGCAGGCTGGCGTGGGCGACCGACAGCACGAACCCGTGCGTGCTCGTCGCGTCCGTCGG
>CAYHCR010000503.1:0-3921 GCA_964354895.1 uncultured Myxococcales bacterium
GGCGGAGATGAAGGCGGCGGACGAGGCGGCGATCGCGAAGTTCGGCGTGCCTGCGCTGCTGCTCATGGAGCACGCGGCGATCGCGGTCGCCGCCGAGGCGCGCGCGCGGCGGGGCCCGAACGGCCGGGTGTTCGTCGTGACGGGGGGCGGCAACAACGGCGGTGACGGCTGGGCCGCGGCTCGACTGCTCCACCGCGCCGGCGTGCCGGTGCGCGTGCTCCCGGTGGTCGCGCCCGAGGCGCTCGAGGGCGAGGCTGTGCGCATGGCGCGCGCGTTCCTCGCGCGGGGCGGCGAGGTCGTGCGGGCCGTGGGCGTCGGGGAAGATGCGGAACTTCCGCTTGCCGCGGGTCCCGGTGACGTCGTCGTCGACGCGCTCTTCGGCACGGGCCTCGCGCGCGCGCCGGAGGGGCGCTACGCGCGGGCGATCGCCGCGATCGCAGCGGCCCGGGCGGCCGGCGCGTTCGTGCTCGCCGTCGATCTTCCGAGCGGGCTGTCGGCGGACGAGGGCCGGCCGCTCGGCGCGTGCGTCCACGCAGACGCGACGGTCACCTTTGCGGCGCTCAAACGCGGGCTCGTCCTCGAGCCGGGCGCGTCGCTCGCGGGCGTCGTGACGGTCGCGGAGATCGGGATCCCCGACGCTGCCTTCGCAGGGGCCGCGTCGCTCGTCGGCCTCGAGGAGGACGCCGTGCGCGCGCTCGTGCCCGCGCGGGCGCGCGACGCTCACAAGGGGATTTGCGGCCACGTCCTGCTCGTCGCCGGCTCGCGCGGGAAGACCGGCGCGGCGGCGCTGGCGGCGCGCGCGGTGCTGGTGGGCGGGGCTGGCGTCGTGACGGTGCTCGCGCGGCCGGGCGTGCCCGAGGCGGTGCTGGCGCACGTGCCCGAGGCGATGGGCGAGGTGCTGCCGGGGGAGGGCGCGCTCGGGCTCGCGGACGTCGAGGCGATCGTCGCGGCGGCGGAGGGCAAGAGCGCGCTCGTGATCGGCCCCGGAATCCCCCGCGGGGCAGAGACCGGCAAGCTGCTGGCGCGACTGCTCGCGGAGATCGAGTGCCCGGTCGTGCTCGACGCGGACGCGCTCAACGCCCTCGAAGACGAGCCGGCGGTCCTCAAGGGCGCGGCGACGGAGGTCGTCGTCACGCCGCACCCCGGCGAGATGGCGCGGCTCGCGGGCATCCCTGTCTCCCTCGTGCAGGAGGATCGGATCGGGACCGCGCAGCGCTTCGCGCGAGAGCACCATTGCGTCACGGTGCTCAAGGGCGCCGGGACGGTGATCGCCGAGCCCGAAGGCGCGACCTCGATCGGTCTCACCGGCAACCCGGGCCTCGCGACGGCGGGCTCCGGCGACGTCCTCGCAGGGCTGCTCGGCGCGCTGCTCGCCCAAGGGCTGCCTGCGGCGGCCGCGGCGGCGGTCGCTGTTCACCTGCACGGCGCGGCCGGAGACGACGCAGTCCGCACGCGCGGCGTCCGCGGCCTGCTCGCCTCGGACGTGATCGACGCGATCGCCGCGCGCTGGGCGGCGTGGGGACGCTAGTCCGCGAGGAGGCGCTCCTCGGCGCCGACGCGACCGCGGCGCTCGGACGCCGCGTCGCCGCCCAGCTCCGGCCCGGCGACTTCGTCGGGCTGCGCGGCGAGCTCGGCGCGGGCAAGACCACGCTCGTGCGCGCGCTCGCGGAGTCGCTCGGCGTCGCCTCCGACGAGATCGCCTCGCCGACCTTCTCGATCTTCCACCCGTACGCCGCGCGCCCGTTCCGGCTCTGGCACGCCGACCTCTACCGCCTCTCCTCGCGCCAGGAGCTCGACGAGACGGGCTTCCCGGAGCTCTGCGGCGGGCCGGACGTCGTGCTGGTCGAGTGGCTCGACCGCGTGCCGGACGCGGCGCCGGCCGAGCACCTCGTGATCGAGCTGCTGCACGTCGACCGCGCGGCCCGACACGCGCGGCTCATCGGCCACGGTGCGCGCGGACGGGCGCTCGCCGCGGCCATCTAGCAGCAGGGCTCGTCGCGCCCGGGGGCGTCGAAGACCCGGACGCCGCCGATGAGCACCGTGCGTACGTGTGACACGCCGAGGTGGTACGCGAGGTGGTCGATCGAGCCTGCTGCGTGGATCACGAGATCCGCGCGCGCCCCCACGCGCAGGCGGCCGCGATCCGTCAGCCCGAGCGCGGTCGCCGAGCCGACCGTGCCCGCGAGGAACGCCTCCGCCGCCGAGAGCCCGTTGCCGAGGCACGCGAGCCCGAGCGCGAGCGAGAACGACTCCGTCATCGCCGAACCGGGGTTCACGTTCGTCCCGAGCGCGAGCGCGACGCCCGCGTCGGCGAGCGCGCGGCCGGGCGCCCATCGGGGGCACTTGAGGAAGAGCGTCGAGATCGGCAGCAGCGTCACCGCCACGCCCGCCGCAGCCAGCTGCGCAAGTTCCGCCAGCGGGGTCTCCTCGAGGTGATCCGCGGTCGCCACGCGCAGCTCGGCGGCGAGCGCCGCGCCGCGGCCGTCGGTGAGCTGATCGACGTGGAGCCGCACGCCGAGCCCGTGGCGTCGCGCGGACGCTGCGAGCGCGCGCGCCTCGTCGGGGGTGAAGGCGCCCTGCTCGACGAAGACGTCGACGAACCGGCAGAGCTGTTCGGCTGCGGCGCGCGCGACGAGCTCCTGCGTCATCCGGCGCACCCAGCCGGCGCGATCGGCGGCCGCCTCGGGGGGCAGCGCGTGGAGCGGGAGCAGGGTGGGGACGAGCTGCACCGGCCCCTCCGCCGCGAGTCGGCGCACCGCGCGCAACATGCGCAGCTCGCCCTCGACCTCCCCCGCGTAGCCGCTCTTCACCTCCGCGGTGGTCACGCCCTCGGCGAGCAGGCGCGCGAGCCGCGGCCGCGCGAGCCGGACCAGCTCCGCTTCGCTGGCCGCCCGCGTCGCGCGCATGGTCGCGAGGATCCCGCCCCCTTTCGCGAGCAGCTCTGCGTAGGGAACGCCGGCGCAACGCTGCCCGAATTCGGCCGCGCGATCGCCGGCGAAGACGAGGTGCGTGTGGGCGTCGACGTAGCCCGGGGTGACGAGCCCGCCGGCGGCGAAGAGCTCCGGCAGGCCGCGCAGCGCTGCTGGAAGCAGCTCGCGCGGGCCGATCCAGGCGATCCGGCCCTCCCGGATGGCGACCGCCCCGTCCGGCACGATCCCGAGCCGCTCGGCCGGGCTGCCGGCGCCGTCGCAGGTGACGACGCTCGAGGCGCCGACGACGAGTGCGTCCATGCGCGGACGATCGCACGCGGCCGGTTGTCCACGGGGCGGAAACTGGATCGGTCGGGCCGTCACGGTACGGTAGGCGCAGGTAGGCCGATGTAGGCCTCAGCCCCGGAGGACCCGATGCTCCGCCGCCTCGCCGCCGTGACGCTCGCCCTGATCGCCGCGCTCCCGCTGCCCGCGCTGGCCGCCGGAAAGAAGGCCGCGGAGGTCCGCAAGGCGCCCTCCACGCGCTCGCTCGACGAGGGCTTCCTCTACGTGGGCACCGCGCCCGGCATCAACTTCGGGGGCACGACGCTCCCTCGCAGCCTCTACATGGACATCGTGCAGGCCGGCTACGTGCTGCCGACCGGCCTCGATCTCTCGTTCGCGCTCACGGGCATGAACTTCCTGCCCGACGCCGGCGACTACGGCATCACGATGGGCCGGTTTGCCGCGGGCTACCGCCCGTTCCTGCGCGATCCGCTCCCGATCCTGCAGCCGTATGTGCTCGCCGGCGCGGGCGTGGGCGGCGAGGGCAAGTACCTCTGCGAGGCCGAGCCCTCGTGCGATCCGGCGACGACCGAGTGCCGCGACGTCTGCGGCCGCGCGAACTGGGCCTTCTCGATCTTCGCGGGCGGCGGCTTCGACGTGAACGCGCACCTCGTGGACATCGGCGACCAGCAGCTCGTCGCCTACGCCGGAATCCAGGCGCGCTACG
>CAYHCR010000504.1:0-3921 GCA_964354895.1 uncultured Myxococcales bacterium
GGCGACATCGGCACGAGCCCGCTCTACGCCCTCGCGGAGTGCTTCTCCCGCACGCCCGAGGGGACCGCCCGGGCCCACTCGCTCGCCGCGACGCCGGCGAACGTGCTCGGGCTGCTCTCGCTCTTCTTCTGGTCGCTGATGATGGTCGTGAGCGTGAAGTACCTCTCGTTCCTCGTGCGCGCGAACAACCGGGGCGAAGGCGGGATCTTCGCGCTGCTCGCCCTGCTTCCCCGCAAGGTCGACTTCCCGCTCAAGGGCGGCGTCGTGCTCCTCGCGCTCTTCGGCGCGGCGCTGCTGTACGGCGACGGCGTGATCACGCCCGCGATCTCGGTGCTCTCCGCGGTCGAGGGGCTCGGCGTCGCGACCCACGCGCTCGATCGCGCCATCGTGCCGCTCACGCTCGCGATCCTGACCGCTCTCTTCCTCGTGCAGCGCCACGGCACCGAGCGCATCGGACGCGCCTTTGGCCCCGTGATGCTCCTCTGGTTCGGCGTGATCGCGGCGCTCGGCGCGCGCGCGCTGCTCGACGCGCCGGAGGTGCTCGCGGCCGTCGACCCGCGCCACGCGATCCGGCTCTTCGCCGAGCAGCCCGGGCGCGCGCTCCGGGTGCTCGGCAGCGTCGTGCTCTGCATCACCGGCGGCGAGGCGCTCTACGCGGACATGGGGCACTTCGGCATCCGGCCGATCCGCCTGGGCTGGTACGCGGTCGTGCTGCCGTCCCTGCTGCTCAATTACTTCGGTCAGGGCGCGCACCTGCTGGAGCACGGCTGGGTCGAGAAGCCGTTCTGGGCGCTGGTCCCGGAGTCGGCGCTCTACCCGATGGTCGCCCTCGCCACCGGTGCCACCGTGATCGCGTCGCAGGCGCTCATCTCCGGCGCCTTCTCGCTGACGCGCTCCGCCGTGCAGCTCGGCTATCTGCCGCGCGTGACGGTCGTGCACACGTCCGGCAGCAACGCCGGCCAGATCTACGTCCCGGAGGTGAACTGGCTGCTCATGCTCGCCTGCCTCGGCCTCGTCGTCGCGTTCCGGGAGTCGAGCGCGCTCGCGTCGGCTTACGGCGTGGCGGTGACCGGCACGATGGGCATCACCTCCGTCGTCTACTTCGTCGTGCTCCGGCGCACCTGGCACTGGTCCATCGCGCGCGCCCTGCCGCTGCTCCTGCTCTTCCTCGCGTTCGATCTGCCCTTCTTCTTCTCGAACCTCCTCAAGCTCCTCGACGGCGGGTGGATCCCGGTCGCGATGGGCCTCGTGCTCTTCGTGGTCATGACGACCTGGAAGCGGGGACGGGAGCTGCTCGCCGCGCGCTTCGCCGAGGCGCTGCTGCCGCTCGCCACGCTGCTGGGCGATCTGTCGCACGCCCGGATCCTCCGGGTCCGGGGCACGGCGGTCTTCCTCTCCGGCAACGCCGACGGGACGCCACCGGCGCTGCTGCACCACCTCAAGCACAACCAGCTCCTCCACGAGCAGGTCGTGCTGCTCTCGATCGTGCAGGAGGACGTCCCGCACGTGCCGCCCGAAGAGGCCCTCGCCGTCGAGCGCGAGCCGCTCGGGTTCTTCCGCGTGCGCTGGCGCATGGGCTTCATGGAGAGCGCAGACGTTCCGCGCCTGCTCGCGCGCACGGCCGAGCACGGCCTCACGATCGATCCAGCGACGACGAGCTACTTCCTCGGCCGCGAGACGCTCCTGCCCGTCGGTCGAGCGCCGATGTCGTCGTGGCGGAAGGTGCTCTTCGTCTTCCTCTCCCGCAACGCGCTCTCGGCGACGAGCTACTTCTCGCTGCCGCCGGGCCGCGTCGTGGAGCTGGGGATGCAGCTCGAGCTCTGATCGTCGTCGCGCAGCCGGTAGCCGACGCCGGGCTCCGTCTTCAGGAGCCGCGGCCGCGCGGGATCGCGCTCGAGCTTGCGGCGCAGCTGCGCCATGTACACGCGGAGATAATGTGTCTCCGCGCCGTGGCCGGGACCCCACACCTCGCGCAGCAGGTGCGAGTGCGTCAGGACCTTGCCCGCGTGCCGCGCGAGCAGCGCCAGGAGCCGGTACTCGATCGGCGTGAGGTGGACCTCCGCGCCGTCGACGTGCACCTCCCGCCGCGCGAGGTCGAGCCGGAGCGCCCCGATCGCGACGACGGGACCCGGCGCCTCGGCGCTCACCGCGGCGTGCCGCAGCGCGACGCGGAGCCGTGCGAGCAGCTCGTTCACGCCGAAGGGCTTCGTGAGGTAGTCGGCGGCGCCGGCGTCGAGCGCCTCCACCTTGTTGGCCTCCCGTCCCCGCGCGGAGACGACGAGGATCGGCGTCCGCGTCCACTCGCGCAGGCGGCGGGTGAGCTCGATGCCGTCGAGATCCGGCAGCCCGAGGTCGAGCACGATCAGCTCGGGGTTGTGGCTCGTCGCGAGCGAGAGCCCCTCCGCGGCGGTCGCCGCCTCGACGATCCGGAAGCCGTTGGAGGCGAGCGAGGCCCGGAGGAACTTCCGCATCTGCGGCTCGTCCTCCACGAGCAGTACGACGGGTCCTTCGCTCATCGAGCGCCACCCGGCGCGGCGGGCTCGCGCGGCACGTCCGGCGCGACCGCCGTGATGGGGAGCGTGAAGGCGAACCGGGCGCCTCCGCCCGGAGCCCGCCCGGCGCGCAGGACGCCGCCGTGGGCGTGGATGACGCCCCGCGCGATCGCGAGCCCCAGCCCGGCGCCGCTGCCGCCGACGCCCGCGCCGCGGACGAACTTCTCGAAGATCCGCTGCTCGCTGCCGGGCGGGAGGCCCGGGCCCTCGTCGTCGAGCGTGACCTCGACGGCGCCCGGCAGGGCGCGCGCTCCGAGGCGGAGCGGGCTGCCCGGCGGCGTGTACTTCGCGGCGTTGTCGAGGAGGTTGACGAAGACCTGCTCGAGGAGCAGCGGATCGACGTGCACCATGGGCAGCTCTGCCGGCAACGAGGTGATCACGGACCGCCCGGCGAGCGGCCCCTCGAGCTGCTCGAGCGCCACGCCGATCACCTCCTCGAGGGGCACCCACTCGCGATCGAGCTCGAGCACGCCGGCCTCGAGCCTCGACATGTCGAGCAGGTTCCCGACGAGCCGCTCCAGCCGCGCCGCCTCGTCGCAGATCGCGCCGGCGAGCTCGTCGCGCTGTGCGTCGTCGAGGCCGCGCCACCGGTCGCGGAGCGTGCTCGCGGCGCCGGTGATCGTCGCGAGCGGCGTGCGCAGGTCGTGCGAGACCGCGCTGAGGATCGAGCTGCGCGCCTCCTCGGTCTGCGCCCGTCGCGCCGACGCGCGCGCGGCCTCGGCGAGCGCGCTCATCGTGAGCCCTGCGGCGAACAGCGCCACGAAGGTCAACAGGTGACGCTGGTCCGCGACCTCGAACGTGAAGTGCGGCGTGACGAAGAAGAAGTCGTAGGCGAGCACCGACAGCGTCGAGGCGACGAGCGCCGGCGCGCGGCCGAAGCGGATCGCCGCCGTGGCGATCGCGACGAGGAACAGCACGACGAAGTCGGGTTCGGCGAGGTGTCCGCGTCCGACCAGCCCGAGGCCGGCCGCGAGCGCGACAAACCCCGCCGTGGCGACGACGTGTCGGGCGCGCGTGCGTCGGGCCTCGAGGCTCACGGCCCCTTCCTACCTCGCCCCGTGGCCGACCGCGCGTCCCGCTTCGGCCGCCCGCGGCGCGCCCATGCACCGCAGCCGGCGGCGCCGGACCGACCGGCGGGTCAGCCCTCGCTCGTCTCCCGCAGCCGCAGCTCGCGCCACTGCGAGGCGATCGCCGCCTGCACCTTCCCGAGATCGAGCGTGCCCTTGCGGAAGCGCCCCTGCGCCGCGAAGTACCGCTCGAGCGCGGGCGCCGAGAGCTCCGGCTCGACGTTCACCTGGAAGCGGCGGCCGTCGAAGACCTCGTAGACCGCGTACAGCCCGCTCTTCACGGCGTTGCGGACGAGCTCGAC
>CAYHCR010000505.1:0-3901 GCA_964354895.1 uncultured Myxococcales bacterium
GAGATCGCGATCGCCGGCTCGCACGGCAAGACCACGACGACCGCGCTCGTCTCCCACCTGCTCGTGGAGGCCGGGCTCGATCCGACCGCGCTCGTCGGCGGGGAGGTCGTCGACCTCGGCTCCAACGCGCGCGTCGGCGAAGGTGACCTGCAGGTCGTGGAGAGCGACGAGTCGGACGGCTCGTTCCTGCGGCTCTCGCCCGAGGTCGTCGTCGTCACCAACGTGGATCCCGAGCACCTCGACCACTGGGGCAGCTTCCAGGCGCTGCGCGCGGCGTTCCGGACCTTCGTCGAGAAGGTGCCGTTCTACGGGCTCGCGGTGCTCTGCGCCGATCACGCGGAGAGCGCCGCCCTCGCCGCGAGCGTCGACCGCCCGGTGCAGACGTACGGCCTCGATCGCCCGGCCGACTGGCAGGCGCGCGACGTGCAGGTCGAAGGCGCGACGATGACCTTCGAGGTCCTGCGCCACGGAACTTCGCTCGGTCGGTTCTCGCTCGGGCTCGTCGGTCGCCACCACGTCGGCAACGCGCTCGCGGCGCTCGCGGTGGCCGCTCACGTGGGCGTCCCGCCCGAGGCCAGTCGGGCGGCGCTCGCGCGCTTTCGCGGGATCGCGCGGCGCTTCCAGACGATCGGCGTGCAGCGCGGCGTGCAGGTGATCGACGACTACGGCCACCACCCCGTCGAGGTCGCCGCGACGATCGCGGGCGCGCGCGCGGCGTGGCCGGGGCGGCGGATCGTCATGGCGTTCCAGCCGCATCGCTTCACGCGTACGAGGGATCTCCTGCAGGAGTTCGCGCGCTGCTTCACGGGCGTCGACGCGCTCGCGATCCTGCCGATCTACGCGGCGAGCGAGCCGCCGATCCCGGGCGTCACGCACGAGGCGCTCGTCGCGCGCGTGCGCGCCGCGGGTGGTCCGCCGGCAGAGGCCGTCCAGAAGACCGCGCTCGTCGGCTGGCTCGGCGCGCACGCAGGCGACGGCGCGCTCGTGCTGCTGCAGGGCGCCGGCGACGTGAACCAGGCCGCCCGGCCGCTGCTGGACGCGCTGGCCGGGCGCGGCGCGTGAGCACGTTTGCGGCGACGCTGCGGCGCCACCTGCGAGGCGAGGTCAAGGAGCAGGAGCCGCTCGCCCAGCGGACGAGCGTGCGCGTCGGAGGGAAGGCCGAGCTCTGGGTCCGCCCCGCCGATCTCGCCGAGGTCGAGCTCTGCGTGCGGGAGGCCGCGCAGCGCGGTCAGCCGGCCACGGTGCTCGGCGGCGGCGCGAACACGCTGGTCTCCGACGAAGGGGTCGACGGGCTCGTGCTGCGCCTGCCCACGCTCGAGGAGACGGCGGACTTCACGGGAGAAGGCGCGCGCTTCACGCTCGGCGCGGGCCAGCCGATCGCGGTCGTGGCACGGCTCATGAAAGAGCACGATCTCGTCGGCGCGGAATTCCTCGCGGGCATCCCCGGCACGCTCGGGGGCGCCGTCGCGATGAACGCCGGCACGAAGCACGGGGAGCTCGCGCGCGTGTGTGAAGAGGTCGAATGCGTGACGCCGGACGGGACGCGATGGCTGCCGCGCGAGGGGCTCGGCTTCGCGTACCGGCGATCGACCCTGCCGGAGCGGAGCGTCGTCACGCGTGTCCGGCTTCGCCTCCAGCGGGCCGACGCCGAGGGGCTCGCCGCCTCGCGCGAGGCGATGCGCGCCGATCTCGACTACCGGCGCCGAACCCAGCCGCTCGAGCTGCCGACCTTCGGCTCGGTCTTCACGAATCCGCCGGGCGACTTCGCCGGCCGGCTCATCGAGGCGGCGGAGCTGCGCGGGACGCGGCGGGGCGCAGCGCAGCTCTCCGAGAAGCACGGCAACTGGATCGTCAACCACGGCGGCGCCACGGCGGCGGACGTGCGTTGGCTCATGACGCTCGCACAGGACGAGGTGCGCGCGCGGTTCGGCGTCTCGCTGCACGCCGAGGTGAAGCTCGTCGGGAGGTGGTCGTCGTGACGCGGCGCGTGGGAGTGCTGTACGGCGGGCGGTCGAGCGAGCGCGAGGTGTCGTTGCGCTCCGGGCAGGCGGTCTTCGAGGCGCTCGTGGCGCGGGGCCACGACGCGGTGCTGATCGACGTCGGGCTGGACGTCGCGGCAAAGCTGTCCGCGGAGAAGGTCGAGGTCGCGTTCATCGCGCTGCACGGCCGCTACGGCGAGGACGGCTGCATCCAGGGCCTGCTCGAGTCGATGAACGTGCCGTACACGGGCTCCGGCGTCACCGCGAGCGCGCTCGGCATGGACAAGACGATCGCGAAGGTGCTGCTCCAGGCGCGCGGCGTGCCGGTCCCCGACGGGATCTCGCTGTCGCCCGCGCAGGCGCGCACCTTCGATCCGGCGACGCTTCCCTTTCCGTACCCGGTCTTCGTGAAGCCGGCGCGCGAGGGCAGCTCCGTCGGTGTGCACCTCTGCCATGACGTGGCGGCCCTGCAGGTGGCGCTGCAGGACGCCGAGAAATTCGGCGAGTTGCTGGTCGAGCGCTACCACAAGGGGCGCGAGGTGCAGGGCGCGGTGCTCGACGGCGAGGGCCTCGGCGTCATCGAGGTGCGGCCGAAGAGCGCCTTCTACGACTACCAGGCGAAGTACCACTCGGGCGGCACGACCGAGTACCTCTTCCCCGCGCCGATCCCGCCCGCCGACTACCAGCGCGTCCTCGACACCGCCGTCGCAGCGCACCGCGCGCTCGGTTGTTCCGGCGCGACGCGCAGCGATCTCATCCTCGGCGAGGACGGCTCGCTCGTGCTGCTCGAGGTGAACACGCTCCCCGGCATGACCGCGGCGTCGCTGCTGCCGAAGATCGCGGCAGGAAAGGGCCTCGACTTCGGCGCGCTCTGCGAGCGCCTGCTGCAAGGCGCGAAGCTGCACGCGTGACGCCTACGCGACGTCCGCGCGCGTGACCCCCGCCAGCTCGAGCACGAAGTCAGGCCCGAAGGCGCGGCTCGGCGTGAGGAACCCCGGCCGCAGCGCGCCGCGCGACGCGCGCACCGCGAGCTCCAGCGCCGCCGCGGCCGTCAGCGTGTAGCCCTCGGGCGTGACGAGCGTCGACTCGACCTTCGTCCCGTCCGGCGCGACCGCCTCGCCCCAGAGCTCCGTGCTGCCGCGCACGCGCTGGGCCTCGGTGGGGCCCGCGGGCCGGCCGTCGACAAAGCGGTGCAGCAGCGCCTGCATCGGCGCGGTGCCGAGCAGCGGCGCGAGCGGACGCGTGGCGCGCAGCATCGACCGGGCGCCGCGCGGCATCGCGACGAGCACGGCGATGTCGGGGATCCCGGTCGAGTGAAAGGCCGTGGAGACGTCGCCCCAGGGGATCGAGACACACCTGCGCACACCGGACGGGAACGACACGTCGCGGGCCACATGCGCGAGCGGCACGGGCACGATGCGGCCGCCGCGACGGATCGCGCCGCCCCGATGCGCGCTCTCGATCATCGTCGTCGCCGTGCCGTGGGAGACGGCGCCGCCACGCATGCGGAACGCGAGCGTGAGCGAGGTCGCCGTGGGGAGCCTGCGGTGCAGGTGGGCCGCGAGGCAGTCGGACGGGACCACGTCGAAGCCGGCGCCGGGCAGCAGCGCGACGCCCGCCGCCTTCGCCTCGTCGTCGCGCGCGGCGAGCGCCTCGAAGACCTCGATCTCCCCCGTCACGTCGAGGTACGGGCGCCGCGCCGCGAGGCAGGCCCGCACCATGGGGCGGCTCGTCCGGGCGAAGGGCCCGGCCGCGTGCAGGACGCAGCTCGCGCCCGCGACCGCCGCCTCGAGCGCGGCGGGGTCATCGAGCCCGACGACGATCGACCCGTGGCCGGTCACGCGGGCGACCTCGTGCAGGCGTGCTGGATCCCGACCGGCCAGCCGCAGCGCCACCCCGAGCTGCGCCGCGCGCGTCGCGAG
>CAYHCR010000506.1:0-3901 GCA_964354895.1 uncultured Myxococcales bacterium
CCACCTCGAGCGCGAAGCGGTTGCGGTGCTCCGCCGAGCCGCCCCACGCGTCGGTGCGCACGTTCGTCACCGGGTGGAGGAACTGCTCGATCAGGTAGCCGTTCGCCGCGTGCAGCTCCACGCCGTCGAAGCCGGCGGCGATCGCGTTCTTCGCGGCCGTCACGTACTCGGCGATCGCGGCGCGGATCTCGCCTTCGGTCATCGCCTGCGGCGGCGTGTGGTCCTGCATGCCCTGCGTGTCCGTATACATCTGGCCCGGCGCGGTGACCGCCGACGGGGCGAGCACGCGGGCGCCTGCCGGCAGGTTCGCGGCATGGCTGACGCGGCCGGTGTGCATGAGCTGCACGAAGATGGCGCCGCCCTTGTCGTGCACGGCCTTCGTGACGAGCTTCCAGCCCTCGATCTGCGCCTGCGAGAAGATCCCGGGGATGCGGGCGTAGCCGAGGCCGTTGGGCGAAGGAGAGGTGCCCTCGGTGATGATCAGGCCCGCGCCGGCGCGCTGGCCGTAGTGCTCGGCGACGAGCGCGTTGGGCGCGTTGTTCTCGACGGCGCGCGAGCGCGTCATGGGCGCCATCACGAGGCGGTTCCGGAGCTTGAGACCCGCGAGGGTCGTCGGGGAGAAGAGCATGGACGGCTCCATGCCCGGCGTGAGCCGGGCGAGAAGAGGGAGAGAGGCGAAGGTGTAGCGGCGACGCGACAGCAGCGCCCGACCGACCGCCCGTCCGGGGCGGCGGGGTCAGCGTCGGGGCGAGCGCTCGATCATCTTCGCGATCGATCGGTCGTGGACCCGCGAGAGCAGCAGCAGCGCCGCGGCGGCCCCGATGATCGCGAGGAACATGTCCCACTGCGCGTCCCAGACGTCGCCCTGCGAGCCGAGGAACGCGCTGCCGACGTCGCCCGCGACGAGCAGCGTCGTCCACCACTCGACGAGCTCCCAGACCGCGGCGACCGCCTCGATCACCGAGAGCACGAGGAACGTCGTCCAGCCGCCCGGCCGCAGCGGCGTCACGCGGAGCAATACTTCCCGGACGATGAAGGCGGGGAAGAACCCGAGCGCGAGGTGGCCGAGCCGGTCGAAGTGGTTGCGCTGAAAGCCGAACGCGTCCTTGGCCCAGTTCCCCAGCGGTGTCTCCGCGTAGGTGTAGAAGCCGCCGTACGCGAGGATCACGATGTGCAGCACCGCCAGCCCGTAGACGAGGTGGCTCATCGGGAAGCGGCGCCAGGCGATCGCCCAGGCGAGGATCCCGGCCAGGGCGGGGACCACCTCGAGGAACCAGGAAAAATGGCCGGAGGCGGGGGCGACGCCGGAGCCCAGCAGGATCAGCCCCGCGGCGCCGAGGAAGGCGAGCGAGAGGCGGCCGTGGGGCAGCGCGCCGGAGATCGGGGGATAGAGCGGCGCGGGGGCGGCGGAGGGCGTCATGGCGTGGCTCCGGGCGGCGGCGGCGTCAGCGGCGGCGTCAGCGGCGGCGGCGGCGTCAGCGGCGGCGTCAGCGGCGGCGTCAGCGGCGGCGTCAGCGGCGGGGGCGGCGGGTTCTTCTCGACGATGTCCCAGACACGGACCTGATCGTCGTTCCAGTCGGTCGTCCAGAGGACCTTGCCGTCGGCCGATACATCCAGGCCGCACGGCTCGTCGCCGGTCGGCTCGCGCTCGACCTCGACGAGCGTCTCGGAGTCCCAGACGCTCACCGTGGCGGCGCCAAAGTTGGTACCGAAGAGCCAGCGGCCGTCCCGGGAGAGCTTGATGGTCTTGGTGCGTTTGCCCGTCGCGACGCTGCGCGCGAGCACCTTGTCGGTCGCCACGTCGATCTTCACGACGCCGCCCTTCTCGCCGAACAGGCTCACGAAGACCGAGCGGCCGAGCGGATCCATCGCGACGTGCCGGGGGTTTGGCATCGGGGCGATCGTCGTGAGCACCGCGAAGGGCGCCGCGTCCGCCTGGAAGACCGTGACCGAGTTGCCCCTGTTGTCGAAGTTCGCGACGTAGCCCTTCTTTCCATCCGGCGTGATCGCGATCCCGCGCGGGTTGACGCCGGCGGCCACCGTGCCGAGCAGCGCGTAGGTCGTGGCGTCGAAGACCGCGACGTTGTTGCTCGTCCAGTAGGTCACGTAGAACTTCGAGAAGTCCGGCGCGAAGGTGACGACCTTGGGGAAGACGAGCTGCACACCTTTCCCGCCCTTGTTGCCCGGGATCCGATGGATGAACTGCCCGCTCGCGACGTCGAGCACCATCACCTCGTCGCGCTGCCAGCCGCCGGTCACGATCGCGGTCTTCCCGTCCTTCGCGAACGCGAGCTCCACGGGCGAGTCCTTGCCGGTGCGCAGCGTGCGCACGACCTTGCGGGTCGAGGTGTCGATGAAGGAGAGCGTGTTGTCGGAGAAATTCGTGCTGATCGCGGTCAAGCCGTCGGGCGTGAGCTCCACTCCCTTTGGCCACCGATCGACCTGGATGATCTCCTTGAGCACGAGGCTCACCGCGCCGTCGTCGGCCGGCGGCTCCGACGCACCACCCTGCAGCAGCGCCGCCTTGCGCAGCGCCGCCGGATCGCGCTTTGCAGCCGCCGTCAGGAGCAGCACCGCCGCGATGAGCCAGAGGCGACGCATCACACCCTCCCGCGGAGCGAGGCGAGCGACACCTCCTCGATCGGGACGCTGCGCGCCTCGGGCGCGTCGAAGTGCCACCACTCCATCTGGATCCCCGTGAAGCCGGCCTGCAGCATCGCGGCGCGAAGCAGGTCCCGGTGTGCGGCCGCGGAGAGCGTCGCGGCCGGATAGGCGCTGTGGGCGCGCGCGGAAAAATCGTCCAGATCACACGGCAGTTCGACGATCCGGCCCTGGAGATCCGCGAGCGCCACGTCCACCGCCGTGCCGCGGTTGTGGTTGCTGCCGCGCTCGGGCGAGGCGACGAAGCCGGGCACCGGGCAGAGCGCCCAGAGGCGTCGCTGCACGGCGAGGGGCCGGTAGCCGTCCCACGCGAGCAGCCGGAAGCCCTGCGCCTCGACCGCTCGCGCAGCCACCCCCAGCCGCGTCGCGACGGAGCGGCGCAGCGCGAACACCTCTGCGTCGTAGAGGACCTCGCCGAAGAGGTTGCGCGCGCTGGCGTAGCGCAGGTCGAGCGCGACCGAGGGCAGCGCGACGCCAGCATCGATGAGCGGATCGGACATTCGGGCGGACCTTACCGACGCGGCGCCCGGAGGGCGAGCGAAGGGCGCGTCACAGCGGCTCGAGGTGGTTGTAGTCGAGGCGGCCGCCGTCCCGGGGGCCGGCCGTGCGCGTCGCTTCGTGCAGCCGATCGCTCGCGCGCCAGAAGCCCGCGCTGCCCCGCAGCACGCCCCAGCGCAGCCGCAGCGCCCGGTAGCTCACCTCGCCGTCGAGCGCGGCGACGGCCGCCACGAACGCGTCGAGCTCTGCCCGATCGAGCTCGAAGAGCGCGTTCGGATAGGAGGAGAGCAGGCCGGGCACGACCGTGAGCGAGTCCCGCGTCGGCTCGCGCCGCGCCGACTCGTTGAGGAGATAGGCGACGTTCGAGTGCGCGCTCTCCCGCAGGATCGAGAAGGGCGTGCGCCCCTCGCCGTCGCGCACCGTCAGCACCGCCGACTCCGGCATCCACGAGGCCGCCGCGCCCCGCAGCTGCCCGAGCCGCCGCAGCGCGCGCTCCCCCTCCGGCAGCTCCCACGTGCGCGGCAGGACGGGCGCGACGCGGCCGCGGAGCTGCTCGAAGAGCTCCTGCTCCGGCGTCGCGGAGGTGAACAGCGCCGGCGAGGCACCCCGGAACCCGAGCAGCGCCGCCTCGATCGCCTCGCGCTCGGAGTCCTTCACGCCGCCATACCAACGCGCGGCGAGCTCGGCCCGGCGGGCGGGCGGCAGGAGCGGCAGCGACTCGAGAAGGAGATGCAGCACGAGA
>CAYHCR010000507.1:0-3895 GCA_964354895.1 uncultured Myxococcales bacterium
GCGCCACGGGTGCCGGGGCTCACGCGCGGGCGCGGCCCGGCGGGCTACCCTCTCCGGCATGTCCGTCCGCCGCGTCGCCCCGCTGCGGCTCGCTCTCTGTGGCGCGTGCGTCGAGTCGATCACGAGCCCGCCCGCGGACGAGGGGGCGTGCCAGCGCGCCGAGGACTGCGGGCCGGAGGAGGGCTGCGTCGATCTGAGCTGCGGCGTCTGCCGGAACGACTCGGACTGCAGCGCCACGAAGGTCTGCCGAGCGGAGCGCTGCCTGCCGTCGCTCGCGCGCCTCTGCCTCGAGGCGGCGACCCCGTGTGGTACGACGCTCGACCCCATGACGAGCGCGCCGATCGACTGCGAGCAGGCCGGCGCCTGCGACGAGGCGCTGGCGGGGGACGTCTGCCACGACGGTGCGTGCTGCACCTCCGCCTGCCCGTCGATCGCGTGCGGGCGCTCCTCCTGCGGCGTGCCGTGCGTGGAGCTGTGCGGAGTGCCGGACCAGCTCGCCCCGCAGAGCCAGGTCGGCCAACCCCCGACCGATCGACCGGTGGGGCGCACCTATGCGGCCTTCGCCGTCGACCCCGCGACCGGCCGCGGTCTCCTCTTCGGCGGCAAGGACGCCACCGAGCTGCACCTCGCCGACACCTGGCTCCTCGAGGGAGATCCGCCCCGATGGCGCCGGCTCGAGCCGCTCGTCTCGCCGGCCGGCCGCCACGCCGCCACGATGATCTGGGACACGCCCCGCGAGCGGTGGCTCATGCTGCTCGGCGTGAAGGAGTGGGACGCCGAGAGCTGCGTACGCGACGAGACCGCAGACCCGGGCTGCGTGACGGATGAGGTCTGGGCCTTCGGGCCGGCCGCGGAGGGCGCCTCCGAGCCCACGAGCTGGGAGAGGCTGACGCCGGTCGAGGGCGCGCTCCCGGGGCGGATCGATCCGTCGATCGCGGTCGATCCCGGCAGCGGCGATCTGCTCCTCTTCGGGGGCCGCGCCTACGTGCTGCACCAGGACACATGGCGCCTCTGGTTCGAGCCGGAGGATCCGCGCTTCCACGTCGAGCGGCTCCAGCCGGCGCACGCGCCGTCGCCCCGCGAGCGGGCCTCGTTGACCTCGGACGGCGCCTCGCTCCTGCTCTTCGGCGGCCGCGTCGAGCTGGGGCCGAACGAGCGGGTGGTCGCCGATCTCTGGCGCTGGGCGGACGGCGACTGGACGCAGGTGGTGACGTCGGGCGCGGAGCCGACGGTGCGCGCAGGCCACGCGGCGCTGCACCTGCCGGGGCTCGGACTCGTCGTCGTCGGCGGCTCCGACAGCGCGACGGTGACCTCGGACGACCCGTTCCTCGACGACCTGATCTGGGTGCGGTCGGAGGAGAGCGGCGCCTGGTTCGAGGTGCCGCAGGGTCGCGCGATCGGCGGCCGCGAGGCGCCCGTCCTGCTGCCGCGCGGAGGGGGCGTCGTCGTCGGGCTCGGGCGTGACAGCGCCCGGTGGCGCGACGACCTCTGGCGTTGGAACCCCTGAACGGCGGTTCGCTCACCGCACCGCGGGGAGGCGCGTTCGTCCTCGCCGGCGGTGCCCTCGCGGCTTGCCTTGACGGCCGGCCCGGGGCGGGCGAAAAGACGCGCGCCTCGTCGGGTCCCCATCGTCCAGAGGCCCAGGACACTGCCCTTTCAAGGCGGTAACCGGGGTTCGAATCCCCGTGGGGACACCAGCTCTTCAGCGGCGCCGGAGCACCGGCGCCGCTGTTTTTTTGGCCGCTCGCCGCCTGCGGATTTTTTGGCCGCGGAGCAGGCGCCTCCCATGCCCTATGGTAGTTTCCGCGCGCCGGTCCCAGGCAACCCGGAGCGACCGGCGGGAGCCCCCATGCGAACGTTCGCCCGTCTCGCCTGCGCTTCGGTGTTGCTCGCCGCCACGCCGGCCCTCGCCGCCCCGAAGACCGCTGTCACCGTGGTCGCCGGCAACGCCAGCTCGCTGGGGTTGGCCGCGGAGCTCAAGAAGCCGGTCCGCGACGCCGCGAAGGCGCACGGCACCGTCGAGCTCGTGGACCTCGAGGCGAAGGTCGATCTCGACGGCAAAGCTGCGCGGGCAAAGGCCGCCGAGAAGGCCAAGGCCGATCTGGAGCTCGGTCGCAGCGCCGTGAAGGGCAAGGACTACCGGCTCGCGGTCGACGCGCTCGGCAAGGCGATGGCCGGCTTCGAGCAGAGCGATCTGACCCGCGAGATCCGCAACTGGCTCGACGCGCGCGCGCTGCGGGCCGTCGCGACGCTCGGCCTCGGCGACAAGAAGACCGCGTTCCGCGAGTTCTCCGAGGTCTTCTCCATCGCGCCGACGTATGCGCTGGAGGCGGGCGTCGTCGACAAGAAGATGGAGCCCGTGGTGAAGGAGGCCCAGAAGCAGGGGCGCAAGCTCAAGAAGACGACGCTCGAGCTGAGGGTCGCGCCGGTGCCGGCGATGGCCTGGGTCGACGGCTTCTCGCAGGGGATCACGCCGCTGACCGTGGCCGACCTCGCGCCGATCGAGCACTGGGTCACGCTCGCGGCGCCCGGCTTCGTGCCGCAGAACGTGAAGCTCAAGGCTGGCGCGCCCGCGCCGATCCTCGAGCTGACGCCGGCGAAGGAGGCGGCCGACTGGCTCGCGGCAGAGAAGGAGCTCGGCAAGAGCGTACCGGCCGGGACCGGGGCCGCCGCGGCGAGCAAGCTCGCGGCGTGGGCGGGCGCGGAGCAGGCGGTCATCGTGCACGTGCTGACGAAGGACGGCGTGACGACGGCGGCGGCGCTCAAGGTCGACGCGGCCGGCAAGGTGCTCGCCGAGAAGAGTGCGACACTTCCGCAGGGGAAGGGCGCGATCGACGCCGCGAAGGGGCTCGTCAAGGAGCTCCTCGACGTGCTGCCGCCGAAGCCCGAGCCCGAGAAGATCAAGGTCGCGATGGGCGGCGTGCCGATCGCGAAGGTCGAGCCGCCGATCGTGGCGCCGCCCCCGGTGCCGGAGCCTGCGGTGGAGAAGACGATCGAGCGCGACGAGGGCGGGATCTCGCAGGGGACGGTCGGCCTGATCGTCGGCGGCGTCGGGGTGCTCGGCCTCGGCGGCGGCGTGATCTTCGGCCTGCAGGCGAACGGCGCGGCGGACGACGCGAAGGCGGTCCCGCAGATCGACACGGCCGGCTACGACGACAAGGTCGCCTCGGCCGAGTCGGCCGCGCTGCTCGCAGACGTCTGCTTCGGCGTCGGCGCCGTGGGCCTGGGCGTCGGCGCGTTCCTCTTCTTCACCGACGACGGTGACGCTTCTGGCGCAAAGGTGTCCGTGGTGCCCACGTCGGACGGCGCGGTCGCCGCGTTCACCGGGAGCTTCTGATCATGGTCCACCTCAACCGGCTTCTGGGCGCTGCGTTCGCGCTCTTCGTGGTCTCGGGCTGCTCGCTCACGCTCGACGTCGGCTCCGAAGAGGGGCGGCCGTGCGGCGACGGCGACGAGTGTCTGCCCGGCTTCACCTGCGAGGGCGGCGTCTGCGTGGCGGGCGAAGGGCCCGGACCGGGCGGCGGCGCAGGCGCCGGCGGCGCGGGTGGTGGCGGCGCGGGTGGTGGTGGCGCAGGTGGCGGCGGCGCAGGTGGTGGCGGCGCGGGCGGCGGCGGCGCAGGCGGCGGCGGCGCGTGCACCATCGCGGATGAGGGGCAGAGCTGCACGGTGGGCCTCGGCCTCTGCGCGGCGACGGGCCTGACGCAGTGCCAGCCGGACGGCACGATCGGCTGCGACGCGACGGCGGGCGTCCCGGAGCCGGCGCAGCGCGGGGGGCCCGCGCGGCAGGGGTGGCCGCCGGGGGTGTTCGTGCAGGTGTCGCGCGCCTCGCACCCGCCGTTGTTGGTCGCGCACTCGTCGACGTCCGTGCAGGTGGTCGCGCCCGTGCCGGTGAAGC
>CAYHCR010000508.1:0-3876 GCA_964354895.1 uncultured Myxococcales bacterium
CGCACGGGCGTTCAGCCGCCGGCGTCCATCCGGTCCCCGTCGACGATCGTCACGGAGGCCGACGCGTGGACGCGGCAGGTCGCGCCGTTCGCCGCGCCCTCGACGAGGGCGGTGCGGCCGACGAGCTCGACGAGCGGCTGGTCGAGGAAGAAGATCAGCACGGGCGCCGTGACGAAGGTCCCGGGGGGCGCCTCCGAGGTGCGGACCCCGGGGTTCGGGGCCTCGAGCGCCGCGTTCCCTTCGACGGCGAGCTTCGTGTCGAGGCGGATCGTCGCGGCCAGCGGCTCGCTGGTCCGCAGCCCGAGCTGCACGAAGAGGAAGCCCTGGAAGCCGAGCGTGACGGGCAGCTCTGCGCCGTCGGGGAGCTCGTAGGTCTCACCGGCCTGGTCGACGCCGAAGAGCACGCCCGGTTCGGCGCACGGCAGCTTCGGATCCGGCTCCGGCTCGGGCTCCGGCTCGGGCTCCGGCGGCGCCTCGGGCGCGGCGTCGTCGCACGCGAGGGCGAGCGCGATCACGGCGAAGAGCGGGACGAGGCGCATCGCGGACCTCAGTGCTGCAGCAGCAGATCGAAGGTGACGAGGCGCGCCGTGCGGGACTCCTGCGGCAGGCTCTCGGGGAAGCGCAGGTGGTAGAGCTGGAAGCCTACGCCGGCGCGCAGGGCGTCGAGCAGCGGCACCGGCGGCGAGAGCTCGAGCCGCGCCCCGACGAGCCCCGTCGTCATCGGCCCCAGCTTCTGTTCGGCCGTCCGCAGCACCGGCTGGAGCGGCAGCGTCTCGTAGCGCGGCCGCCAGAAGTCGGCGCCGTCCTGCACGTAGCCGCGCGCCTCGAGCGAGAGGAAGAGCAGCTCGTCGAAGAGCCCCTGCGCCGCGCGGGCCTCGAGCGCGTGGGCCTCCACGCCCCAGTCGTCGGAGTACCGCTCGTACCCGATCGTCGTAAAGGTATGCAGCGCCGGCCGACCGCGCAGCCGCGCGCCCGCCGTGGAGCGGACGCGGCGATCCGGCACGACCTCCGTCACGGCCGTCCCGTGCAGCGCTGCGTCTGGTGCCCAGAGCCGGATCCAACGGTACGGGTTCGACTGGTAGCCCTCGACGATCGCCACCGATCCGAGCAGCTCTGCGGCCCAGATCGGCGTCAGCACCCACGAGGCCGTGCCCTGCCCGCCGCGGGTGGTGCGCTCCCGGAGGAAGCTCTCGTCGCGGGAGCGCCCGATCTCCGCCGCGGAGTAGGAGAGCGCGAGCGCGAGCGTGAGCCGCCGATCCACGAGCTCCTGCGAATGCCCGAGCGAGAAGGTGTGGCTGCTGAAGTCCGGCTCGCCCGACCAGCTCCAGCCGCCGCCGAGCCGTCCGTCCTCCAGGATCTCCGCCTCGATCGCGCCCTCGAGCTCACGCCGCGTCTCTTCGTAGCCGCCCGGCGAGGCCGCGCTGACGAGATCGACCGACGCGGCGCTCACGACGTCGACGCCATAGCCGGCGGTCAGGGAGAGGGGCCCGACGTCGGCGCGCACGCGGGTGTCGGCCGCCGTGACCTCGACGTGATCGTCGTCCGAGTAGAGCAGCAGCGCGGCCTGCGCCTCCTCCGCCGCGCCCGCAGGCGTCGCCGCGAGCAGCATCGCAGCCAGAAGCGCGCGCCGCTCAACCACAGCCGCACCCGCTCCCCGCGCTGCCGCCGACCGAGGGTTTTCCCTCGCGCACGTCGAGCACGTGCTGCCGCAGCCCTGTCCCCGTGGCGTGCGGCTCCCACCGGATGCAGCGATGCGCGTGGGCGCCGCGCTCCCACGGCCGGACCTCCGCGCAGCCGCCGAGCCCCAGCAGCGCTGCGAGCAGGCCCATCGTCCACCACCGTCCGGTCACAACGTCCTCACGAAGTTCTGCAGATCTTCGAGCTGGTAGCGGTCGAGGTGGCTGGTGCCGCCGTGCGTGTCGAAGACGCCGTCGCGCTCGTTGCGCCCGACCTCGCCCTCGCGCAGCGCGTCGTGGCCCGGCGTCGAGAGCAGCTCGCGCAGGGAGCGCGCGCGGCCGTCGTGCAGCAGCCGCGTCGAGGGCCGATCCCAGAGCCCGCGCAGCGGCGTCGCCCCGACGTGCAGCCCTGCAGGTCCCTGCACCGTGAGCGGGAAGCTGCCGCGAAAACCGTCGGTCACGCGCGAGGCGTCCGACCCGTCGGGCGCGCGCGAGGGCGAGACGACCGGCGGGAAGCGCACGGGCATGCCCGAGGGCGAGAAGGGCACGGGCAGCTCTGCGGTGGTGGTGATCGGCAGCGGGTGGCAGGCGACGCAGCCGACCGAGGGGTCCTCGAAGAGCGCGCGGCCGCGGCGGGCGGTCGGCAGCGCGAGCGCGAGGTTCGGGTTCGGCAGCAGTCGCGGCGTGCGCAGCATGAAGAGGCCGAGCACGCGCGTGATCCCCTCGAAGTCGAGCGGCCGCGGCGCGAGCGTGCCGTCCGGGCGCGGCGCGCCGATCGCATCTCCGAAGGTCATGTCCCGCCCGAAGAGCGCCTGCGCCTGCGCGCGGATGAAGTCGGCCCGATACAGGTGCGGCGTCTTCGCGTACGGCCGCGCCGCGCACTCCGGCGGCGGATCCTCCCGGCAATGCAGCACGTGCCCGCAGCCGGGGAGCGCCTCGTCTGCGAGGCAGTCGCTCGCGCTCGGGTAGTTCGACCAGACGATCGGATCGACCTGCTCGCAGCAGAAGTTCTCGCGTCGGGCGAACTCGTTGAGGACCGGGAAAAAGTTGTCTTCGTTCATCGCCGACTCGAAGAACCACGGTCGCGTGTCGTAGAGGCCCCGCTGCGCGGGGATGTTGCGCGCGCCCCAGGCCCGGTCCTGCTGCAGCGGCATCACGATCGGCCGCGCGATCGCGCCGTTGTCCCGGTGGCAGTGCACGCAGGTCTGATCGCCGTCGATGGTGAAGGCCGCGGTCAGCTCGTTCACGCCCTCGCCGAGCTCTGCGTCGGTGGCGGGGAACGGCCCGCCCGAGACGTCGCCCACGATGAGCGTGATCGAGTCGCCGCCGGCGCGCGGGTGGAACGTGAGGCCCTCGCCGAGCCGATCGACGCTGACGATCCAGGGGCCGGCGAGCGCGAGCGCCTTCGGATTGAGGCCGGTGCGCCGGATCCCGAGCGAGCGCAGGCGCCCCTCCTCGGAGATCGAGAAGCTCTGCAGCTCACTCGAGCCCGCGAACGCGACGTGCAGCACGTCGCCATCGACGACCATCGCCTCCGGGAGCGAGCCCTCGACCTGCCACTGCGCGCGCGGCGGCAGATACGCCAGCAGCTCCGGGCCCCAGGTGTCCGGCGCGGGCAGCCGCAGCCCGCGCTCGGGCCGATCGGGATCCACGTCGCGGAAGTCATGGCAACAGAGCGAGTCGCTCGTCACGCGCTCGAGCGGCGCGAGCGTCTGCACGTCGTAGACGCCGAGCTCATTCTGCAGGTCCTGGAAGATCACGTTCGCGGTGTGATCGCCGGGCGCGCCGTCGTCGTCGAGATCGCGGCCCGTCCGCGCCGTCGAACCGGTCCCCGGGCCCGCGTCCGCGACGATCAGGTGGCGGCCATGGATGGCGAGCCCGCCGACGGGCGAGTGGTTCGGGAGCCGCGAGATCCCGGGCGGCGCGCCGACCGTCGTGGTCCCGGGATCGGCGTCGAGATCGACCTCCTCGAGCGTCGCCGTGTCGAGCACCGAGACGCTCACGCCCGTGGCGGCGCCGACGAACAGTCTTGCGCCGTCGGCGGAGAGCGCGAGCGGCCCGGGGTTCTCCACGACCGGCGTGCCGAGCGGATCTTCCTCGGGCAGGCCCGCGTACGTCGTGCCGAGCAGCGTGAAGGCCGGCCCCGGCGCGAGCGACCACGCGAGGATCGCGTCCTTCCAGCGGTTCGTCAGGACGAGCC
>CAYHCR010000509.1:0-3870 GCA_964354895.1 uncultured Myxococcales bacterium
CGGCGCGTCGCGATCGCCCGCGCGCTCGTGCGGCGGCCGAGGTTCGTGGTCTGCGACGAGCCGGTCTCCGCGCTCGACGTCTCGATCCGGGCGCAGATCCTCAACCTGCTCGCCGAGCTGCAGCGGGAGCGAGGGCTCTCGTACCTCTTCATCGCGCACGACCTCGGCGCCGTCCGCCATCTCTCCCATCGTGTCGCGGTGATGTATCTGGGCAAGCTCGTCGAGCTCGCCCCGGCAGCAGAGCTGCACCTGCGGCCCCTGCATCCCTATACGCAGGCGCTGATCTCCGCCGTGCCGTCGGCGAACCCTCGGGCGGAGCGGGCCCGCCAGCGCATCGTGCTCAAGGGCGACGTGCCCAGCCCGATCGCTCCCCCGCCCGGCTGCCGCTTCCACACGCGGTGTCCCCTCCATGCCAAGCTCCCCGCCGCCGCGCGGGATCGGTGCCGCGCGGAGGAGCCGCGGCTCCTGCTGCACCCGGGCGCGCACCCGGTCGCCTGTCACCACGTGGGAGAGGTCTCGTGAAGCTGTCGGAGCTCGTCGGACAGGATCGCGCCGTCCACCTGCTGCAGCGCAGCCTCGCGTCGGGTCGCGTGCACCACGCGTGGCTCTTCGCGGGGCCCGAAGGCGTCGGCAAGGAGACGGCGGCGCGCGCGTTCGCCGCCGCGCTGCTCTGCGTCGCGCGCTCGGCCGACGGGGTCGACGCGTGCGGCGCCTGCGAGGCGTGCGTGCGGCTCGCGCGGGGCGTGCACCCGGATCTGCTGGAGGTCATGCCCGAGGCAGAGGCGATCGCGCGAGGCCGGCTCGCGCGCGAAGATCTCACGGGCGCCGCGTCTCGGGAGCTGAAGATCGAGCAGGTGCGCAGGCTCGAGCACCAGCTCGCGATCGCGCCGCTGCAGGGCGCGACGCGGCCGGTGCTCCTGCTCGGCGCCGACGCGATGGCCGCGCCGGCCCAGAACGCCCTCCTCAAGACGCTCGAGGAGCCGCCGCGGGGCACGGTGCTGGTGCTGCTCGCCGCCTCGTCCGATCGCCTGCTCGGCACGATCCGCTCGCGTTGCCAGCTCGTGCCGTTCGGGCCGTTGCCGGCGCAGGTGTTGATCGATCGGCTCCAGCAGGACGGCGGTCACGACGCCGCGAGCGCCGCGCTGATCGCGGCCCTCGCGGGCGGCAGCCTCGGCCGCGCGCTCGCGATGAAGCCGGCGCAGCTGGAGGATCGGCGCACGTTCCTGCAGCAGCTCGACGGCCTCGATCCGCGCGATCTGCGGCCGGCGCTGCGGCTCGCGATGGAGCGGGCGGAGCGCGGGCGGGACGGCGTGGCGGACGATCTCGTGCTGGCCGCGCTGTTTTACCGCGACGTCGCGGTGCGGGCGGAAGGTATGCCGGTCGAGGCGCTCGTCCACCGCGATCTGCTGCCGCTCGTGGACGCGGCGACCGCGCGCGGGCCGATGGAGGCGCTGCGGCGCGTTCGGCTCGCGCTGCGGGCGCGAGAGGCCGTGCTGCGCAACGCGGCGCCCCGGCTGCAGCTCGAGCAGCTCGTGCTCTCGTACGTGGTCCCGGCGGAGGTGGCGGCGTGAGCGCGGCGATCGACGGGCTCCTCGCGGAGGCGAAGGCGGGCCGGGCGCGCGGCGTGTATCTGCTCCACGGCGAGGAGTTCCTCGCGAAGAAGGCGGCCGAGGCGCTCATCGAGGCGCTCGTCCCGATCGCGCAGCGCGATCTGAACGTGACGACGCTCGAGGCGGCCGCCTCCCCTGCGGAGGTCGCGCGCGATCTCGCGACGATCCCCATGTTCCGAGGCGAGAAGATCACCTGGGTGCGCGATCCGGAATTCCTCGCGCCCCGGAAGGCCGGCAAGGCCGATCAGCTCGGTCGCCTGCGCGAGCTCTGGACGCAGGGGCGGGAGAAGGAGGCGGTGCGTCGCCTGCTCGCGCTCGCGCAGAAGGCGGGGCTCGACGCGGGCCGGGCGACGGCGGCCGCGTGGGAGGAGGCCGCCGGGATCGTGGCGTCCGCCGAGGAGCTCGCCTTCTGTCGGGACGCGGCGCGGTGGGCGGTCGAGCAGGGCGTGAGCGCGCCCGCGACCGACGCCGGCGAGCTCGAGCGGCTCCTCGAGCGGGGGCTGCCGGCGGGCCATCACCTGATCGTCTCGGCGCACTCGATCGACGGCCGGCTCGGCCTCGTCAAGAAGCTCGAGGCGGCGGGCGTCGCGGTCTCCTTCAAGCCGGAGGGGCGGGAGGGTCGTGACGTCGGCGCCCTCGCGGCAGAGCTGCTCGCGCCGCTCGGCAAGCGCCTGCACCCGGCGGCGACCGCGCGGCTGTCGGAGCTCGTGGGCGGCGCGCAGGTGCGGCGGCTCGCGGCGGAGATCGAGAAGCTCGCGCTCTACGTGGGCGATCGCCCGACGATCGAGGCGGCGGACGTCGACGCGATCGTCGAGCGGAGCGCGGAGGTCGAGTTCCTCCTCTCGAATTCCGTGGAGAAGCGCGATCTGCGCGGCGCGCTCGAGGGGCTCGCGCAGCTCCTCGAGGGCGGCGGGGCACCTCTGCAGGCGCTCGGCTCGCTGTCGGGCTGCATTCGCCAGCTCCTCGCCGCACAGGAGGCGCTCACGGCCACGGGCGGCAAGATGCCTGGCTTCGGCGCGCAGGCGGCGGGGTTCGTCGCCGCCTACGCGGAGAGCGGCCTGAAATTCGGCAACCCCAACGCCGCCAAGTTCAAGGCCGAGGCCGCCCGCCGCTTCTCCCGGACGGAGTTGATCCGCGCGCTCGGTCGCTGCGCGCAGCTCGACGTCGAGCTCAAGCGGGGAGGGGGGCGCCTCGAGCTCGAGCGCTTCCTCGTCGCGCTCTGCGGCGCGAGGCCCGCGAGCGCGGCGGCCCGGCGGTAGCGCTACCGTCCGCAAGCCGTTTTCTTGCGGGATGGCGACGACGTGCGACGCTCACCTACACGGGTGAAACATGCGTCGTTCGATCGTCTCGCTGCTCCTCCTGCTGCTCGCCATCCCCGCCGCCGCCCGCAAGGCGCCGGAGCCGTCGGCGCGCGATCGCGCGTTCGCCGAGGCGCGGGAGGGCTTCTACGAGCTGCGCAGGGATCCGAAGCGCCGCTCGCTGCGCCACCACTGGCTCAACGCCGCGAAGCCGCTCGACAAGCTCGCGCGCGAGCCGAAGGCCTCGAACGCGTGCGAGGCGCAGTTCCTCGCCGGGCGCGTCTACCAGGAGCTCTCGAAGTTCAGCCGGCTCGACGAGGACCGCGCGGCGTCGCTCGAGCGCTTCGATCGCGTCGAGAAGCTCTGCAATAAGAGCCCGCTCGCCGATGATGCGCTGCTCGGCGCCGCAGAGGTGGCGGGTCGGACGGACGCCGCGGCGGCCCGCGACCGGCTCGTCGCGCTGCAGCGCCGTCATCCGAAGGGCGACATGGGCCCCGCCGCGCAGCGGGCGCTCGCGCTGCTCGGCGTCGTCGTCGATCGGCCGAAGCCGGCGCTCGTGCCCGTCGAGCCCAAGGTCGCGAAGGCCGTCCGGTGGGCCGAGGCGATCGACCCGAAGGCCGCGCCGCCTGCGCCGCGTCGCAAGGGCGCGCCTGCAGTCGATCCGGCGCGCCCGGCGGCGGACGCCGGCAAGCCGAGCCGGCCGCTCCCATCGCCGAAGGCCGTCGCGACCGCGCGCCCCGTGCTCCCGACCGTGGCGACCTCGCTCGCGGTCGAGGCCGACGAGATCGACCCGGCAGAGCTGCCCGCGATCGAGGCGCTCGAGGCGACGGATCGCGCGCTCGCCGGCTCTGCCGTCACGGCGGAGCGGGTGCTCGGCGCCCTCGATGGTCGCAGCGCCGACGCCGCTCGCCCCAGCGAGGTGGCGCTCGCGCGCGATCTCGAGCTCGCCTCCGCCACGCTCA
>CAYHCR010000510.1:0-3847 GCA_964354895.1 uncultured Myxococcales bacterium
TCCTGAGCCGGGCACACCGCGACCGGCGACCGGGCGATCCGGCGCGGGGCGATGCACGCGAACTCAGGTCTGCGGACCTTGGCACACCTGTGCACGACACGGCAACCGGATCGCGCTCACGGGGACGCGCGCGCCGACTCGTCACCGCGCGCCGACCTCACGACCCACCCGAGCAGCGAGCAGAGCTCAGGGCCGCGCGTAGGACGCGAGCTCCTCGGTCTGGCCGCCGCCGACCTCCTTCACCTTCCCGACGCCGCGCGCGAACCAGTAGGTCTTGTCCGAGGCCGTCGTCTGGCCCTCGCGGCGCAACCGCACGCACGCAAAGCTGCCCGCCGGCACGGTGACCGCGTCGTCGATCGACTCGACCGTCCAGCGGTCGGTCTTCTCGACGGTCACGTCCGCGCCGCCGGCCGGGTCGTGCGCCACCTCCGAGTAGCGCTCGTCCCAGCGCGCGCCGAGCGTGAGGTGCGCGGGCGCCTCGTCGACGCGGAGCTTTCCCGGCACGAAGTGCTCGTCGAGCGTGACGACGGCGTCGACGTCGCGCTCCTGCTCCCGGTGGCGCACGATCGCGCTGCCGGTGTCCTCCTGCCAGCTCACCGTCGACTTGCCGCTCGGCTTGCTGGTGCGGACGCGGAACGCCGTCACGCCGGCCTTCGCACCGCCGACGTCCTCGAGCGCCTCGACCACGTTCTGCTTGGTACCGACCTCGCCCGTGCCGGTGTCGGTGACGCGGTAGGTCCAGCTCGCGCCGATCGCGAGCGGGAGGAGCCGCTCGAGCGTCGCGCCGCCGCCCTGCCCGCTGCCGCCCTGCCCGCTGCCGCCCTGCCCGCTGCCGCCCTGTCCGCTGCCGCCCTGTCCGCTGCCGCCCCGCCCGCTGCCGCCGGTCCCGCCGTCCCCCGCCTCTTCCGCCGCGCCACACGCCGTCGCCACGAGCACCAGCGCCAAGAGCCCCATTCGCATCGTCGGTTCCTCCCGCAGAGCCCGCACTCTATCGGGCCTCCCCGCCGTCCTCACGCGCGGCCGTATCCCGCTCGTGCGCGCGAGACGACCGCGGCCGGAGCCTTCGAGGGCCCCGGCCGCGTCGCTGCTCGAACCTGCCGCGTCGATCAGCCCTTGAGCTTCTGCACCAGCGCCTCGACCGAGACCTTGGCGTCGCCGAAGAGCATGCGCGTGCCCGGCAGCAGGAAGAGCGGGTTGTCGACGCCCGCGTAGCCCGCCGCCATGCCGCGCTTGAGCACCACGACGCGTTTGCTCTTCCAGACCTCGAGCACCGGCATACCTGCGATCGGGCTCGTCGGATCGTCCAGCGCGCTCGGGTTCACGATGTCGTTCGCGCCGATCACGAGCGTGACGTCCGTGTTGGGGAAGTGCGGGTTGCAGTGGTCCATCTCCTCGACGATGTCGTATGACACACCGGCCTCGGCGAGCAGGACGTTCATGTGTCCGGGCAGCCGGCCCGCGACGGGATGGATCGCGAAGACGACCGTCTTGCCCCTGGCCCGGAGCACCTTGGTCATGTCGTGGACCGGGTGCTGCGCGCGGGAGACGGCCATGCCGTAGCCCGGCACGATCACGACGCGCTTCGCGGCGGCGAGCTCCTCGGCGACCTGCTCGACCGTCGCCGCGGTCACCTCGCCCTCCAGCTTCTTCGCCGGGCCCGTGGGCGTCGCGCCGAAGCCGCCGAAGATCACGTTGACGATCGAGCGGTTCATCGCGCGACACATGATGATCGAGAGGATGAGGCCGGACGAACCGACGAGCGCGCCGGTCACGATCAGCAGATCGTTGGAGAGCATGAAGCCTGCCGCCGCCGCGGCCCAGCCCGAGTAGCTGTTGAGCAGCGAGACGACGACGGGCATGTCTGCGCCGCCGATCGCCATCACGAGGTGGATGCCCAGGATCGAGGCGAGCGCCGTGATCACGAGCAGGAACGTCAGGCCGCCCGCGCCGTCGGCCTGCGCGAACGGCACCCCTGCGCCGATCATCCCGGCGAAGAGCAGGAGGTTGACGACGTGGCGCGCCGGCAGCAGCAGCGGCTTGCCGCCGATCGTGCCGCGGAGCTTTCCCCACGCGATGATCGAGCCGGTGAAGGTGACCGCGCCGACGGCGACGCCGACGCCGATCTCACCGAGGTGGATGCCGTGCGCCACGCCCTCGAGCGTCTCGGCGGGCTTCAGGGAGCCACTCTCGAGATAGGTGCCGATGCCGACGAGCACGGCGGCGAGTCCGACGAAGGAGTGCAGGATCGCGACGAGCTCGGGCATCGCCGTCATGACGACGCGCTGCGCGAGGATCGTGCCGATCACCGCGCCGATGCCGACCGCGGGGCCGACGAGCCAGTAGCTCTCGACGGTCGGCTGGAAGAGCGTCGCGACGAGCGCGATCACCATGCCGACGATGCCGAAGAGGTTGCCGAGGCGGGCCGTGTCCTGCTTGGCGAGGCCGCCGAGGCTGCGGATGAAGAGCACGCCCGCCAGGAGGTAGGCGACCGTCGTGGTCGAGGCGTTCACGAGGGGTCCTTGCGGAACATCTTGAGCATGCGGTGTGTGACGAGGAAGCCGCCGGCGACGTTGATGCTTGCGACGAGGACCGCGACCGCGCCGAGCCAGGCCGCGAGATCCCGATCCGCCGAGCCGGACTGCAGGACGCCGCCGACGACGATGATGCCGGAGATGGCGTTGGTCACGCTCATCAGCGGTGTGTGGAGCGAGTGCGACACGCTCCAGACGACCTGCCAGCCGACGAAGCAGGCGAGCACGAAGACCGTCAGGTGCGAGAGGAAGGCGCCGGGCAGGAACGGCGCGGCGGCGAAGATGCCACCGAGCGCGAGCAGCGCGGCGATCGCCGAGCCGACGCCGGGGCCCTTGGGCACGGCCTTGACGATCGCCTTGGGCGCCTCGACGACCTTGGGTTTTGCGGGGGGCGACGGCTGCGGCGGCGCGACGTCGGGCAGCTTTGCGCCGCCCTTCATGATCGTCGCCGGGCGGACCGCGTCGTTCTTCTCGTCGAAGTCGAACTTCTCTCCGCCGCCCATCTCGCCGAGCAGCGCGACGAGGTTGGCGCCGAAGAACTTCGAGGAGACCGGGGCCATGCGCGACGGGAGATCCGTGAAGCCGAGGATCTTCACGCCGTAGAGCTCGACGGCCTCGCCGGGCACGGTGCCCTCGCAGTTGCCGCCCTGCTCGGCCGCGAGATCGACGACGACCGAGCCGCGCCGCATCTTCTTCAACGCGGCGCTCGTCCAGAGCGTCGGCGCCTTGCGGCCGGGGATCAGCGCCGTCGTGATGACGATGTCGACCTCGGTGGCCTGCTGCTCGAAGAGCGCCATCTCGGCGGCGATGAAGGCCGGGCTCATCTCCTTGGCGTACCCGCCCTGGCCTTCGCCGCTCTCCTCGAGCTCGACGGTCAGGAAGGTGCCGCCGAGGCTCTCGACCTGCTCGCGGCAGGCGGGGCGCGTGTCGAAGGCGCGCACGTCGGCGCCGAACGCCCGGGCCGCGGCGAGCGAGGCGAGGCCGGCGACGCCTGCGCCGATGATGAGCACCTTTGCAGGAGGAGCGGCGCCGGCGGCGGTCGTCTGCGCGCCGAGGAACGAGCCGAGCGCGGTCGCGGCCTCGAGCACCGCGCGGTGGCCGGAGATGTTCGCCATCGACGAGAGCACGTCCATCTTCTGGGCGCGGCTGATGCGGGGCACCTTCTCCAGCGCGAGCGCGCTCGCCTTCTTCTGGGCGAGCACCTCGAGCAGCGGCGCGTTCTCCGCGGGGCGGCGCATGCAGATCAGCGCGCCGCCCTCCCCCATCCGCTGCGCTCCCTCCGGGGAGCGCAGTCCGGTCCGCGGATTGCCCGATGA
>CAYHCR010000511.1:0-3846 GCA_964354895.1 uncultured Myxococcales bacterium
GCGAGCGTCTCGAGCGAGGCGAAGCGAGCGACGCCCCGCACGACCCGCGGCCGGACGATCGCCCGGACGGCGGCGAGCGGCAGGCGATGCAGCAGCCGCCACGCGGCGGGCGAGAAGGGCCGACCCTTCTTCCGACCTCGAAGGAGCGCTTTGCGGAGCCCCTCGAGCAGCTGCGGGATGGAGCGGTTCGCGGCGTCGCCGAACAGCTCGGTTTCGAGGGTGCCCAGGGAGTACCGCCCTCGCGCGTGCAGCAGCCAGCCGAGGATGGGCAGGAGTGCGGGCGTTCGAGCCGTGCGTACGACGAGCGCGCGCTCCTCGGCGAACCAGCCGTACTCGCGCAGCGAGAAGTCGGGCCCGAACGCGGCGCGGGTCGCGGCGACCAGTCGTGGCTCGAGCAACCAGCCCGTGAGCGCGCGGCGCCAGCGGGAGGCCGAACCGCGGCCGTCGGGCGAGAGGCAGAGGGTGGCGTCGAGCCGTTCGGCGGCGAGCTTGTGGAACGGAGCCGGCGTCGCGAGCGCGCGCGTCACCAGCTTTCGGCAGAAGGAGCGGCGCAGCGGCGCCTCGTCGATCCAGGTCGCGCGGAGGCGCGGGACGACCTCCTCGTCCGCCTGCGCGACGAGCCTCGTGACGACGCCGCTCGTTCGATCGCAGCGGAGCGTCAGCGCGCCCCAGACCGTCAGCTCGCGGAACTCCTCGGTCTCCCGTCGCTCGATCGGCGAGAAGCCGTCCTCGATCAGCGCGGCGCCCAGCCAGCGTGCCCGGATCTCTTCGACGTGCATGCAGCCCTCCCGGTTGGAGTCGCCCGGGCTGGACCGCAGGAGTCTCCTCGGCCGTGTGGGGGAGGCGGATGCCCACGAGCCACAGGGCGAGGAGCCGATCGCGCCGCGCGCGGTCATGCGCGCCGAGCGGGCGAGCGTCGGGAGGCGGCGCCGGGAGCCACGGCCCTCCGATGATCGCGGGTGGCTCCCTCACGAGCCGCTCGACGTCGCGAACGCGAGCGTCCGCCGAGGCGAGGCCGACGACGAGCCGCCCCTCCGGCCACAGGGGCCGACGCCCTGCGGAGCTGCGTGGCCGGCGCGAAGGCGACGCAGCTCCGGCGCGGGCGAGCCAATACCTCGGCCACCAGTCGAGCAGCTCGCGCAGCCGCGGATCGGGCGGCGGCGGCGGCTCGCGCGGCGCGAATCGACCGAGCGCGACGCGCTCCTCCTCCTGCGCTCGCGGATCGACCCGAGTCTCGAAGCGTCGATCGAGCAGCACGAGCTGCGGCACCACGACCGCAGGTCGCTCGAACTCCACCTCGGTCAACGCCAGCGCGACGCCGTGACGCGCGAGGCGCTCCGCCGCTGCGACGCCCTGGCTCCGCGTCCTCGCCTCCGGGCCGAGACGGAAGCGATGGCGGGTGTCGGTCAGGAGCACGAACGGCTGGCCCCGCGCGAGCAGCACCTCCGCGAGGGCGACGGCCCCGCCTCGCAACCGGGCCGTCAACCGCGACGACACCGGCGGAGACCGGGAGACCAGCGCCGCCTCGCCCTCCGAGGCGGGGGCGAACCCGAGCGGCCGGACGACCTGCCCCGTTCGCGCGAGCAGGAGCGTCGTCGGCGCGCCGTCGAGGGCGTCGAAGCCGGTCACGAGCTCGAGCGCGTCGGGCCGAACGGCCGCCTGGAGGAGCGCGAGCAGCCGCTGCGCGTCGAAGCGCGGGTTGCCCAGGAGCCGGTCGAGCTGCTTGGCGAGGTGTCGCGGCGACTTGCCTCGATGGCTCGCGAGCGCCCGCGCGAGCTCCGTGACCGACGTCGAGTCGACGAGCGCCGCCGCGACGAGCGCCTCTTCGAGCGCCGCCGCGGTCGCCCCGTGCAACGGGGAGTCGTCGAGCCCGCGCCGGAGCGTTTCGAAGAGCGGCGTCCGCTCCGGCAGCGAAACGAGGGGGTCGGCCGATCGCATGGGTCGTATGGTGCGACGTTTCGCGAGCATTTTCCATTGAATGTGGCTCATGCAGCGTCGACGACGTTCGGCGCCACGATCGCAGTTCCAAGTGCATGGAGCTCTGAGTCCATGAAAAAACGGGCGGAGTTCGAGGCGAACGCGACCAGAAAGCAATCACGCAATGAAAACCGAATATCTCGTTTCGTTCTGATTCACCGCCCCCACCCATAGGTTGGGGGCTCACATCAGCCCCGCTGTCAGACAAGTCCGGCGCCGTCCCTCTACAGGAACACGCCGCCGCCGAGCAGTCCCACGGACCCGCACCCTGCGGATCCCTTGAAAGGAGCTTTGCCTATGGAGAGACAACCGACCGCTGTGTCGATCAACACCTCTCAGATTGCAGTACTTCCGAAAGGAGAGCAGATGACCCAGACCGCGTTCGTCGATGGCATCCTGGCCCTGGATCAGCGTGACTACTCCGAGCCGCCCGCCCTGCGCCGCTTCCGGGCCGAGCTGCTTCGCCTCGCCCGCACCTGCATCCAGGCGCCGCGAGACATCGATCCCGACCGCTACCAGGACTGCGTCAACGACGTCCTCGCGAAGCTCTTCACCGGCCTCCGCGCCAACCGCCTCACCCACCTCTTCCGGTTCTCGGAGGGGAAGCTGCGCAGCTACTGCAAGACCATGCTGCGCAACGCCTGGGTCGAGCAGAACCCCGCCTACAAGGTCCGCCACGCCCTGGCGCAGCACGTCACGCCTGCACTCGCTGGTCCGCTGGAGGTCGATGCGACCCTGCCGGACTCGCTGCAGCGCGAGGACGGGCGCTTCTCCGGCCCCCTGATCCGCCGGGCCGTCTCGGCGCTGATCCACGGTGAGCCGGCGCTCCCCGCGGTGGCACCGGTGCTCATCTCCCGGCTGCTCGCGCTGTATGGGCTCGACCCGTCCTTCGAGGAGTTCGAGGAGGACCGCTTCGCGGCCGCCGGGGACGACGACCTCGTCGCGTAGCTGCAGGCCCGCAGGCCCGGCCCGCGGATCGGCGCCCTGCCGATCCGCGGGCCATCTTTTTGGCTCAACGCCTCGATATTCCCCGCCGCAGCGCGGCCATCGAGGCGTTCGTCCGGGCGAGCTTCTGATCGAGCGCCTGCCGCGCCGCCGGATCGGGGCTCAAGAGCGACTTCTCGTGCTCGAGGAAGAGCTCGTCGAGCACGGCCCGCAGCCGATCGCGCGCGGCCGTCTGGCTCTCGAGGTCGGCCTGCCACTGCTTCAGGTCGCGGTCCTTCGCCGGATCGCGCCCGAGCTCGCGGAAGGTCTGCCGCAGCTCCTCCAGCGCAAGGGTGCGCAGCTGCACGTCCTGATCGAGCTCCGAGAGGAGCGCCGCCAGCTCCGGCGCCCGCGTCCGCTCGAACCGCTCGCGCGACGTGACGACCTCCGCCCGTCGCTCGACCTGCGCCCGCGTCACGGCCTCCTCGTGGCTCGTCGCCACCTCCTTGGCGACCTTTGCGCCTGCGTCCCGCCCGCTGCGCTCGGCGAGCTCCTCGGGCGAGGGCTCCAGCACGCCCGTGATCCAGACGACCGCGAACAGGAGCGCGAGCACGAACGCCGCGGCCAGGCTGAAGAGGGCTGCGACGATCGCTTCACCCATGCTCAGCCGCCTCCCTTCCGGCCGAGCTTCTCGAGCCGCCCTCGCGCGACCTCGTCCTGCGCCGTCGGCAGGAAGTCCCGCGCCTCGGGGTTCACCACGCCGAAGTCGGCCGCCGCCGCGCTCTCGTCGATCAGCTCGTTCGTCGAGGCGACGAGCGCTCCCAGCTTCGAGACGTCCCGATTGAGCCGCGCGAAGCGCTGCGCCTCGACGAGCCGCACGCGCTGGGCCGCGATCTGCTGGAGCTTCTCCCTCCCCTGCGTGTATTGTCGCCTATATTGCTGAGG
>CAYHCR010000512.1:0-3842 GCA_964354895.1 uncultured Myxococcales bacterium
TCAGGAAGGGCAGCAAGTCCTTGCCGGTAGATGCCGCCGCGTTCTCGGCGGCACCGGGCAACGTGCGGGAGCTGGAGAACCGCATCAAGAAGGCCGTCGTGCTCGCGGACAAGGCGCTCGTCTCGGCCGAAGATCTCGATCTGCGCGCGGAGAACCTCGAGCCGGTGCTGCCGCTGACGCAGGCGCGCGAGGAGTTTCAGAAGCGCTACATCCTCGATGTCCTCGAGCGAAACGGGGGCAACCGGACGAAGACCGCCAAGGACCTCGGCGTCGATCCGCGGACCATCTTCCGCCACCTCGAACGCCTCGAGGCGGAGCGCACCGGGCGCACGCTCCCGCCGGACGATCCGAGCGACGAGCTGCCCTTGGAGGGAGACGGGTGACGCACCTGCGCACAAGCCTCCTCGCGCTCCTGCTGCCACTCTGCGGCTGCCTCCTCCCGCAGAGCGTCGAGGAGGCGCCGCCGACGCCCGAGCTGCAGAACCACCCGCCGCGCGTGCTGCCTGACAGCGCGCTCGCGGAGGGCTCCTCGCGCCGTCACCTCGTCGTGCAGAAGGGCTGCCGCGCGGTGCGCTTCGAGCTCGGCGTGGTGCAGGATCTCGACGCGAGCGACGACGTTGAGATCCGCTGGTTCGTCGGCTACGACGACGGGGACGTGATCGCGAGGCGCGTCACGGTGCTGCGCGGCGGGCCCGACGTGCAGGACGGCGTGCGCTCGCCGGCCGGCGACGAGTTTCTGCTCGAGCTCGACCGCCTCTCGAGCGGCCGCCCGGTCGTGGTCGAAGCGTGGGTCTCGGACGGCTTCGACGAGCCGACGCTCGAGCCGGCCTGGCGCCGCGTCCGGACGGGCCGCGACGCCGACGAGGTGACCTGGGTGGTGGAGCTGCAGGAGGGCGTCTGCGCGCTCTGACCGCGACGGCGGCCGCGCTGATCCCGGCGCTGCTGTCCGCGGCGCTGCTCACGGGCTGCCCCGCCGACGGCTCCGACGGCGCGCTCTGCGAGGACGATCGAGGCTGTGACGACGGGCTCGCCTGCATCGACCAGCGTTGCAGGTTGCTCGGGATCCCGGAGGGCGCGCTCGCCGTCTTCGTCGAGCCGCCCGGCGCCAGCGGCCTCGCCTCACAGGCGCTCCCGTTCGATCCGGCGGCGCGCGCCCGGCAGGTCCAGACGCTGTGCGGGCCGTCGCGGCTCTTCGGCACCGTCACCACCAACCTCGGCGAGCGGCTCAATGTCGTCGCGCTCGGCGAGAGCGGCCTGCCGGAGCTCGACCATCGCCTGGAGTTCGAGCTCGCGCCGGGCGCGTGGGAGCGCTTCGTCCCGCCGGGCCGCTACACGATCCGCGCGACGCCACGCTCGCTGCTGCCGCCCGGCTCCCCGCCGTTCGAGGCCACGGTCGACGTGCCTCCCTGCGACGAGGCGCGGCTCGATCTCGTCGCCCCCTCCGACGAGCGGATCCTCCGCGTGCCGCTCCGGCTCGTCTCGGATCCCGCGCTCGCCCCCTCGGCCCGCTGCGGCGTCCGGCTGCAGGCCTTCGACGCCGCGTCGGGGGCCGCGCTCTCGGCGCCGCTGCTCGTGGAGTCGGACGACGCGCGCACCGGCGTCTGCGGCGCCGACGACGACGAGCTCCGACTCCCCATCCGCCTCGACGCGCCCGGCGCGATCGTGCGGCTGCGGCTGCTGGTGGGTCCGGTCGACTCGGCGGTCCCCACGGTGCCGACGCAGGAGCTCTTCTTCCGGCTGGATCCCTTCGCCGACGCGCCGTCGCTCTGCGCCGATCACGAGAAGCCGTGGGCGCCGGGCGAGTGCCTGTGCGACCGGGTCTGCGAGGAGGACGCGACGGGCGCGAGATCGCTCTGTGACCGCTCGCAGCCGATCCCCGTCGGCCGCCGCGTCGTGCAGGACGGCCTCTGCCGCATCGGCGTCGTGGGGCCGGTGGCGGGCGCGCCTCGGCCGCTGGAGCTGATCGTGACGGACGAGGTCGGCGCGCCGGTCCCGCCGCACGAGCTCGAGCTCGTGGAGGCGGACGGCGTGCTGGCGAGCGCCGCGGACGACGACTGCAGCGCTTTCCCCGATCCGCCCCAGAGCCCCGCGGATCGCTGTGGCTGGGGCTTCACGACGGTCGGCGGGGCCCGCTTCCGAGCCGCGCCCGCGCGCGCGACCGACGACGGCGCGCTGCGCCTGGACGTGCTGCCGGGCACGTATCGGATCCGGCTGCGCACCTCGATCGCGAGCGCGCTCGCCTCCACCCCCTGCGTCCGCCTCGAGGCCGACGCGGCCGACGCGCCCTGCCGGGACCGCCTCTTCGTGCCGCCCCCGCGTCCCGGCCTCGAGCCGCCGCGATGGCGCGCCACGCTCCCGCCCAAGCGAGGGCTCGAGGGCACGATCCGCAGCGCTGCACGCCTCGGTCCGGTCTTCGGCGCCCGCGTCCGCGCGATCCGCCCCGGCGACGACCGCGCGCTCGCAGAGGACTTCACGTCGACGGGAGGCCGCTTCACGCTCTCGCTCGAGCCGACGCCGGTCCGCCTGCTCATCTGGCCGGCCGACCGCTCCTCCGCGATGACCTGGGCCGGCCCGTTCTCGCCCGGCGTCGACGAACCGCTCGAGCTCCCGCTGGCCCCGCCGCGGCGACTCGCGGGGCGCGTCCTCGACGACGCAGGTGCGCCGGTCGAGCGCGCGAGGATCCGGCTCTTCCGCTGCTCCGGCGACTGCCCCGGCGAGGCGCCGGGCACGCTCGAGTGGCTGGGCGAGGCCGTCACCGACGACGGCGGCCGCTGGGACCTGGTGGCCGCCGCGGTCCCGACGCTGGCGAGGTGAACACCCCCCGGCGGCCCATCCCGAGCCGCCCGGAGGGAGGCACGGAACGGCTGGCGCCGCCGCGATCGAGCGCGCCGGCGCTACTTCCGGCCCTTGAGCAGATCCGCAAACGTGCCCAGTCCGCGACCGCCGCCGGCCGGCCGCTGCGTCGCCAGCCACGCCTCGGCCTCCGCGCGCTCGGCCGCCTGCTCGGCGCCGCTCTTCGAGAGGCGGATCTTCCCGTCGGGCCGGATCTCCTGCACGACGGCCTGGAAGACCGAGCCGACCGGAAAGCTTCGCCGGAGATCGGCGCCGCGCGGCGTGCCGGTCTCGGCGCCGGGGACGAGCCCACGTCCGCCAGCAAAATTCACGAAGAGGCCGAACGGCTCGATCTTGTCCACCGTCACCTCGACGATCGCGCCCACCGACGGCGCGCCGGTACGCGGCGCGGCCGGGGCCGCCTGCAGGGAGGCCTCCGTGGAGACCAACTCCGGGGCGGCGCGGACGAGCGTGCCGAGGACCTCCAGCACGTTCGTGACGGGCGCGGCGGTGACCGGGCGGTCACCGTCCAGACGCCGCACGACGACGCCGCCCTTCGGCGCGACGGGCGTGGAGGCGACGGCCTTCGCCGGCGCGAACGTCGCCGCCTCCTCAGGCGTGACGTACGAGAGCGCGATGCGGCGCGCCTCGCGATCGACCGCCTCCACCCGCACCGCGATCTTCTCGCCCGACTTCACGAGATCGTCGGGCGTCGCGACGCGGCGACCGAAGGCCGAGACATGCACGAGCCCCTCGACGCCGGGCACGAGCTGAACGAACGCGCCGAACGGCTGGATGCGCGTGACGAGCCCGCGCACGACGAGCCCCTCGGTCAGCGCGCCGGCCGTCTCCTCGAAGGGATCCGTCGCGAGCGCCTTCATCGAGAGCGTGATGCGCTCGGAGGTGCCGCCCTTCTTGTTGGGCGCGGCGCTCTCGATGCGGAGCACCTCGACCTGCACGGCCTGGCCGGGCTGCACGACGTCCTGCGGGCGGCCCCGTGCCCAGCCGAG
>CAYHCR010000513.1:0-3840 GCA_964354895.1 uncultured Myxococcales bacterium
GCGGCGGCGACGGCCGATCGGCGGGCCCGGCCCGCGGAGCTCGGCGGCGGCAACTCGCAGTGGCGAGGGGGGCGCGTGCATGTCGTGCGGCCCGGCGACACGCTCTTCCGGGTCGCGCGCGAGTACGGCGTCGATCCTGACGAGCTCGCGGACCTCAATGAGATCGCCGATCCGGCGCGACTCGGCGTCGGTCGCGAGCTGCTGCTGCCTCGGGAGAAGGGGACGAAGGTCGCGTCGGTGGCGACCGCGCCGAAGCCCGCCGGCCGTGCAGCTGCGAAGGTGCCCGCGTCGCGAGGCGGGTCGGCGGACGTCGGCCCGGCGCCCGGTGTACGGCTCGCGTGGCCGCTGCAGGCGGTCCTCGTCTCGCGCTTCGGCCCGCGCGAAGGCCAGCCGCATGACGGCCTCGATCTCGCTGCGCCCGAGGGGACGCCGATCGGCGCCGCGGCCGATGGACTGGTCCTCTACGCGGGCAACCAGCGCGGCTACGGCAACCTCGTGATCCTCCGGCACGACGCCGGGCTCGTCACGGTCTACGCGCACAACCGGGAGAACCTCGTGCGGGAGGGCGCGAAGGTGCGCGCGGGCGCTCCGATCGCGACGGTGGGGCGCTCCGGACGGGCGACCGGGCCGCACCTGCACTTCGAGGTCCGCGAGGGCACGAAGCCGCGCGACCCGCTCCGCTTCCTCCGCGATTGACGGATCGGGGGTGAGCGGTTACGTCAGCCCCATGGGTCCGGAGACGCTGCTCGCGCTGGTCCACTGGTTCGTGCCCGTGCTGCTGTCGCTGACGGTGCACGAGTGGGCGCACGCCGCGAGCGCTGCGGCGCTCGGCGACGACACGGCCGCGCGGCACGGTCGCCTCACGCTCAACCCGATCCCCCACCTCGATCTCTTCGGCAGCGTGATCCTGCCGGTGCTCCAGATCGTCACGACGGGCGGCGTGATGTTCGCCTGGGCGAAGCCCGTCCCGGTCTCGCCCGTGCGCTTCCGGCGCACCATCTCGATGAACCTCGGCAGCGTCATCGTCAGCGCCGCCGGGCCGGTGGCAAACCTGCTGATCGCGTTGGGATCGATCATCGGGCTGGGGCTCGCGCAGCGCTTCGGGGGCGTGCCGGCCGAGGCGACCGCGCTGCTCGGCGCGCTCTTCGTGGTGAACGTCGGCCTCGCGATGTTCAACCTGATCCCGCTGCCGCCGCTCGACGGCAGCAAGGTGCTCCACGGCCTGCTGCCCCGCACCGCCGCGCTGGCCTACGAGCGCATTTTTCCGTACGCTCCGTTCCTCCTGATAGGCCTCATCATGTTCGGCGGACGCCTGCTGTCCGGCCCGCGGAACGTCGTGATGGACTGGTTCCTCCGGCTCGGCGCGGTCGTCGCCGGCTGAACGCCAGGGAGGAGCGTCGACGCGTGGTGAAGCGCAAACACGGGAAGGGCGACGCCGATCTCGAGGCGCCCGCGAGCGCCGAAGCGGCCGCCGAGCTGGCGGTCGTCGCGGCCGGCTTCACGCTGCGCCTGCCCAAATTCGAGGGCCCGCTCGACCTGCTCCTGCACCTGATCAGGGAGCACCAGCTCGACCTGTTCGACATCCCGATCTCGTTCATCGCCGACGAGTACATGAAGTACCTCGATCGGATGCAGGAGCTGAACCTCGACGTCGCCGGCGAGTTCCTCGTCATGGCTGCGACGCTCGCGCACCTGAAGTCGAAGCTCCTGCTCCCGAAGGAGGAGAAGGGGGCCGACGACGCGGTGGACGAGGATCCGGGCGATCCGCGCGCGGAGCTCGTCAAGCGGCTGCTCGACTACCAGAAGTACCGCAGCGCAGCGGACGATCTCGCGAGGCGCGACCTGCTCGGGCGCAACGTCTTCTCGCGCTCCGTCCGGGCGGATCAGGTGCCGCTCGAGGCCGACGAGCTCGGCGTGCGCGAGGTCTCGGTCTTCAAGCTGATCGAGGCCTTCGATGTCGTGCTGCAGCGCCTCGAGCCGGAGAAGCAGCACGAGGTCCGGCTCGATCGCACGACGATCACGCAGGAGATCCACCGGATCGTGGAGCGACTGCGCGGGGTCCCCGAGCTGGCGTTCTTCTCGCTCTTCGACGGCATGACCGAGCGGCACCAGGTGATCGCCGCGTTCCTCGGCCTGCTCGAGCTGATCCGCCTGAAGCTCGTCCGCGTGATGCAGGCCGAGGTGAACGGTGAGATCGTGATCCGCGCGACGGAGCGGCTCGGCGAAGAGAGCTCGGTCGAGGTCCGGGACGACTTCCGCTGACGCCGCTTCATACAAGTGTGTCGCCGCCGTTCCGCGATGAAATGCGGCCCTCGTTCGTGTAAGGTGCCGCCCCTTTGAACGACCTGACGGGAGAGCTGCCCGCGTGAGCCACGAGCCCGAGACCCCCGGAACCGAACCGACGGAGACCGACTCGATCGCGGCCCCGGCCGTGAACGACGGGCCGCCTGCGCCGGCGCTGCCGGAGGGCCTGGACGAGGACGCCGCTGCGTGGGCGCGGGAGGCCGCGGAGGCTGCGGCCGCAGAGGTGCTCGCAGAGGCCGGCGCGGGGACGGACGAGGCCGGGGGCGATGGGGCCGGCGGCGACGAGGTCTTGCGCGATGAGGCCCTGCGCGATGAGGCCGGGGGCGATGAGGCCGGGGGCGAGGCGGCGATGCTGGCCGAGCTCGAAGCGGCCGAGATCGCTGCAGAGCTGCCCGAGACGCCCTCCCCGAGCTCGGAGGAGACGCTCGCGACCGCGGCCGCCGCGATCGCCGAGGTCTCGGAGGGGAGCGCGACGGTCGAGGAGCAGGCGCTCGAGCAGGCTGAGGCGCGGCCGGAGCCTGGCTCTCTTGAAGGCGAGACCCCTGCTGAGATCGACGAGACGGTCGAGGCGGAGCCGCTCGAGAAGCTCGAGCAGAAGGCGAAGAAGCTCACCGCCGAGCAGGCGCGGCACGTGCTGCACGCGATCCTCTTCGTCTCGGACAAGCCGCTGACCGTCGACCAGCTCAAGGCGGCGACCGGCTTTGACGGGCGGCGCATCCACAAGGCGCTCGACAAGCTGGCCGGCGAGCTGCGTGAGGGCGTCAGCGGCGTCGTGCTCTCGGAGATCGCGGGCGCGTGGCAGCTGCGAACGGCGCCCGAGGCGTCCGACTACGTCCGTCGATTCCTGAAGGTGAAGCCGCGCCGGCTCACCCGCGCGGCGCTCGAGACGCTCGCGATCATCGCCTACCGCCAGCCCGCGACGCGGCCCGAGGTCGAGGAGATCCGCGGCGTCGACTGCGGCGCCGTGATGAAGGCGCTGACCGATTGGAAGCTCGTCAAGGTGCTCGGGCGCAAGGACGAGGTCGGGCGGCCGCTGCTCTATGGGACGACGCCCGAGTTTCTTGAGTTCTTCCAGCTCAAGGACCTCTCGTCGCTGCCGACGCTCCGTGAGTACCAGGAGCTCACGAGGGAGAGCCGCGAGATCGTCGAAGAGGAGTTCGGGCCGGAGCCGGCCGCGATCGCCGGGACCGTGGAGCAGCTCGCGGATCCGGCCTGGCTGGCGCAGGAGGAGGAGCGCGTGCAGGCGAGCGAAGCGGCCCTCGCGGAGCTCGAGGAGGCCATGCGCGACACGGACGAGCGGGCGACGGTGCTCGCGCGCACGCTCTCGCCGCCGAAGCCGGGCGCTGCGGACGCGGTCGCGAGCGATGCGAAGGCGCGGAGCGAAGTTGTGCAGGAACCGGCGATCCGGCGCGCGGAGATCGCGGAGGCTGCGCCGCCGCTCGGCGCGGACGAGCCGATCGTCGCCGCCGAGGCGGAGCCGGTCGTCGCCGCCGAGGCGGAGCCGGTCGTCGCCGCCGAGGCGGAGCCGGTCGTCGC
>CAYHCR010000514.1:0-3819 GCA_964354895.1 uncultured Myxococcales bacterium
CTCCGCGCGCCGGCGCTCTCGGACGCCGCGCTCGATCGGCTCGTCGAGGTCGAGGGCCTCGAGGCCTTCCGCGCCTCGCTGGCCGAAGGGAAGGGCGCGATCGTCGTCACCGCGCACTTCGGCAATTTCGAGCTGCTGGGCTCGCTCTGGCACCGCAGAGGGATCGAGGTCCACGCGATCACCAAGCGGCTCGCGAAGAACGCCTTCAACGCGTTCTGGCTCGATCAGCGACGTCGCGCGGGCCTGCGCGAGCTGCCTGACTCCGGCTCGATCCGCGACATCCTCCGCGTGCTGCGCGACGGCCGGACGCTCGCGATCATGATCGACCAGAACATGATCCCGCGGCGCGCGATCTTCGCGCCCTTCTTCGGCCGCCTCGCCGCCACCACGCCCGCGCCGGCGATCTTCGCCGAGCGCACCGGCGCGCCGGTCTTCCTGGTCCTGCTCCATCGACGGCCCGAGGGCCGCCACCTCGCGACGATCGAGGGGCCGATCCCGTTCGCGCGGACGGGCGCGCGTGACGCCGACGTCGCCGTCTTCACGGCGCAGCTCAACGAGCGGCTCGAGGCGCACGTCCGCGCCGAGCCGGCTCACTGGTGGTGGGTCCACCGGCGTTGGAAGACGCGGCCGCCCGACGAGCAGAGCGGCTGACAACGGCGCGCCGGGCGGGCATGCTCCCCGCCCGCCCCGAGGCCCCCGTGCGCGTCGCCGATCTGATCCTCCCGGAGGTCCGGGAAGCGTTGCAGAGCGACGCCTCCGTCCTGGCCGAGCTCGTCGAGGAGCTTCACCCCGCCGACCTCGCCGACGTCTACCTCGGCGTCGACGACGCGCTTCAGCCGGCCTTCCTCAAGGCCCTGCCGATCGCCGCGCAGATCGAGCTGCTCGAGCAGCTCGAGGCGGTCGAGGGCGCCGAGATCGTCGAGCGGATCGCGACCGACGTCGCCGCCCGCCTCGTCGAGGGCATGAGCGCGGACGAGCGCGCCCACCTCTTCCGGCAGCTCCCGGACAAGGTCGCAGCAAAACTGCTCGCGGCGATCCCGCGCGAGGACGCCCGCGAGCTGACCTCGATCCTCGCGTGGGCCGAGGGCACGGTCGGCGCGCTCATGACGACCGAATTCGTCGCGCTCCCCGCGGAATTCACCGTCGAGCAGGCGATCGCGCGAATCCGGGAGGTCGCGGCGCGGGTCGAGACCATCTACTACGCGTACGCCGTCTCGCCCGAAGGCGCGCTGCGGGGCGTGGTCTCGCTGCGCGAGCTCGTCACGGCGCGCGCCGATCGGACGATCTCGGACGTCATGGGCTCCGACCGCATCGTCGCGGTCCAGGCCTCGGCGGACCAGGAGGAGGCGGCCCGGACGATCGCGAAGTACGATCTCCTCGCGCTCCCGGTCGTCGACGGCGCCGGCAAGATGCTCGGCATCGTCACCGTCGACGACGTCGTCGACGTCGTGCAGGAGGAGGCGACCGAAGATCTCCAGAAGATGGCCGCGATCGCGCCGCTGGAGGACTCGTACTTCCGGTCGAGCTTCCTGCGCGTCGTCCGCTCCCGCGCCGGCTGGCTCGTGCTGCTGTTCGTGGGTGGCTTCTTCACCTCGAACACGATCAAGAGCTACGCGTCCGCGATCGAGGCGCTCCCGCTGCTCGTCGTCTTCATCCCGCTGATCATCTCGTCGGGCGGGAACACCGGCAGCCAGTCTGCCGGGCTCCTGATCCGCGCGATGGCGCTCGGGGAGGTCGGCCCGAAGCAGGTCTGGCAGGTGCTCATCCGCGAGCTCGCGACGGGGCTGCTGCTCGGCGCCGTCCTCGCCGTGATCGGCTTCGTCTACGCGGGCTGGGGCCTCGGCGTGGAGCCGCGCGTCGCCGGAGTGGTCGGCGCGGCTGTCATGAGCGTCGTGATGTTCGGCGCGTTGACCGGCGCAGTCATGCCGCTGCTCATCCGCCGCCTCGGCCTCGATCCCGCGGTCGCCTCGGCGCCGATGATCGCGACGGTCTCCGACGTGGCCGGCATCGTGATCTACCTCTCGGTCGCGCAGGCCCTCCTCGGGCTGGGCTGACGGGCTCGCGAGATCGCGCGGGCCGTGGCAGAACGCGCGTCGTGAAGCGTGAAGGACCGACCGCAATGCTGCTCTCCCGGCTCGCGGGCCGCCGCGTCGTCGTGCTGGGCGACGTCGTCGTGGACGAGTACGTCTTCGGCCAGACGGAGCGGATCTCGCGCGAAGCGCCGGTGCCGATCGTCCGGCTCGAAGAGACCCGGCGCGTGCTCGGCGGCGCGGGCAACGCCGCCGCGAACGTGGCTTCGCTCGGCGGGCGCGTCGTCGCGATCGGCGTGCGCGGCCGCGACGAGGCGGGCGCCGCGCTGCCCGGGCTCCTGCGCCGTGCGGGCGTCGTCGATCGGCTGGTCGTGGACGGCCCGGTCACCGAGACCAAGACCCGCATCCTGGCGGGAGGCATCAACACCACCCGCCAGCAGCTGCTCCGCGTCGACCGCAGCCGCACGTCGCCGCTCTCCGAGCCCGTGCTCGGCCGCCTGCTCGACGCGCTCCGCCGCGAGGCCGCCCGGGCCGACGCCGTGCTCGTCTCCGATTACGGCGCTGGCGTCCTCGCGGCGCCGCTGATCGCGGAGCTCCGTGCGATCGCGAAGAGCGGCCGCTGCGTCTGCGTCGACTCGCGCTACCAGCTCGCGGCCTTCGGAGGCGTCACGGTCGCGAAGCCGAACGAGCCCGAGCTCGGCGCGGCCACGGGGCTGCCGGTCGGCACGATCGAGTCGACGCTCCGGGCGGCCCGCGCGCTGCAGCGGCGGTTGGGCGCCGGCGCCGTCCTCGTCACGCGCGGCAACAGCGGGATGGCGCTGCTCGAGAAGGGGCGGGCGCCTCGACTCTGGCCCGTGCACGGACCGGCGGAGGCCGTCGACGTCACGGGCGCCGGGGACACCGTCATCGCGACGCTCACGCTCGCGCTCGCGGCTGGCGCGCCGATCGCCGAGGCGGCCGCGCTCGCGAACGTCGCCGGCGGCCTCGTCGTCCAGAAGCCGGGGACCGCGACGATCTCACCGGCAGAGCTGCTCGAGGAGCTGACGTCGTGACGCCGCGGCGGACGATCGAGAAGCTCGAGGGCCGCGCCGAGATCGCGCTTCGTTGCGAGGCGCACCGGGCCGCCGGCCGGAGGGTCGCGCTCGCGAACGGCGTCTTCGATCTGCTGCACGTCGGCCACGTTCGCTATCTGGAGGGCGCGCGCGCGCTCGCCGACGTCCTCGTCGTCGCCGTCAACACCGACGCCTCCACACGCCGCAACAAGGGGCCTGATCGTCCCGTGATCCCGGAGGGCGAGCGGGCCGAGTTGCTCGCGGCGCTCGCATGCGTCGACCACGTGCTGCTCTTCGACGAGCCGACGGCCGTCGAGACGCTCCGCGCGATCCGGCCCGAGCTCCACGTGAAGGGGACGGACTACACGCCCGAGACGATCCCCGAGCGTGACGTGATCGCGGAGTGGGGCGGCCGAGTCGCGGTCGCGGGCGACCCGAAGGATCACTCGACGACGGCGCTGGTCGATCGGCTGCCGCGGCCGTGACGAGCGGCCCCGCGGCGCGCTCCGAGCGAGGCTCGCCCGCCGAGGGGAACGCCAGCGGCGCGTGTGTCGGGGCCGCCGCTCCGGGCTGCGCCAATGTGCCGACGAGCGCATGTCTGCAAATTTTCGTCGCGGCGGACGAGCGCTCCTCCGGAGCCCGCGCCGCGAGGCCGGGCGGGCGCGGGCTGGCGCCCCCCTCACGCGGCTCCCGCGGTCGGGCGCGGCCGCCGCATCGGCTTCGGAGTCCGCCCCAGG
>CAYHCR010000515.1:0-3788 GCA_964354895.1 uncultured Myxococcales bacterium
GAGGCCTGGAGCCCCGCACAGCTGCCCGGCGCGCGGCTCTTCGACGCGGCCACCGGGATCGAGACCGGCGCGCCCGCGACGCAGTACGAGTGGCAGCGCCTCACGGCCACGCTGCACCCCGACTGGCGCGTGCGCGACGGCAACACGCTCACGTGGCTGCCCTCGACCGGGAGATATTGGATGGTCGCGGGCTGGAACAGATACCTCGAGCCGGACGGCTTCAGCCACGACGACCCGAACGTGACCTATCCGCCGCAGAACACGACCGACGAGGTCTGGAGCACCGCCGACGGGATCGAGTGGCGAGAGGAGCTCCCGCACGAGAACGGTGCGTTCGAGCGGCGCCACTCGCACAACACGTCGCTCTGGAAGGACGGCCTCTGGATGATCGGCGGCGACGCGCACCAGGGCTTCTACAACCACGACGTCGTCTCGAGCCCCGACGGCGTGACGTGGACCGTGCAGCTCGGCCCCGGCACGGCCGAGCCGCCGTGGAGCGAGCGGGCGCTGCAGGTCTCGGGCGTCTACGCCGGCAAGCTCTGGATGGTCGGCGGGCAGGACATCCTCGGCCCGCCCTCGGACTATGTGTTTCACAATGATGTATGGAGCACGGAGGACGGCGTGAGCTGGACGCTCGTCGCGCCGGACGGCCCCGCGAGCGCGACGCGCTGGGCCGGCTGCGGCGTGCTCGACGGGCTCGTGGAGTTCCACGGGCGGATGTGGCTCGTGGGCTGCGCGCGCGAGCGCGAGGACGCGCAGGGTCACTCGATGTCCAACGAGGTCTGGTCGACGACCGACGGGGTCGTCTGGACGCTGCACACGGAGCCCCCGTGGGTCGGCAAGATCTGGCCCAACGTCTTCGTCTGGGACGACCGGCTCTGGATCGGCTTCGGCTACACGTACGGCGATCCCGCGAACGGCTGGACGGCCGGCAACTCGAACGAGCTCTGGTACTCCGACGACGGCGAGACGTGGACCTCGCTGCCGATCGATTCGCCGCAGCCCGGCTCGCACGCGCAGGGCCTCGCGGTCAGAGAGGATCAGCTGCTCTACGCGGGCGGCAACTACGGCTTCGGCTTCGGGCTCGGCGTCGACAAGTCGGTGTGGCGGCTCGTGCCGGTCCGAGGCGCAGAGGTGTACGGATGGACGGCGCGTGGCGAGGCGCCGCTCCGGGTCGCGCCGCCCACGCCCGGCAACCGCCCGCTGCTCGTCCCGGACGCGTTCGGTCCCGGCCGGGCAGGGATGCATCTGGATGGCTCAAACGCGTTCCTCGCGCTCCCCGAAGGGACCCCTGCGGTCTACGAGGGTGGGCTCTCGGCGGTCTGGGTCGCGCGCGCGCCCTACAGCCCGCCGGCGTGGGGCTGGTCGCAGGTCTACGGCCCGGCGAGCACGATCCTCGGCGGCTCCATCGACGGTGGCTTTCCGCGCTCGCAGGTGGGCTACACGGACGGCCGCCTCGTCGCGATGAGCCGGGCGGTCGGCTACGACGAGCTCGGCTCGCCGATCTTCCACGCGGCCACGACGGGAGAAGGGCTGCAGGAGGGCCCGGGCGAGGTGCGGCTCGCCGGCGTCACGCACGCGGCCGACGGCGCCGTGCAGCTCTATCTGGATGGCCGGCCGGCCGGACCGCCGGAGTCGGCTCCGTTCGACATCGCGCCGTCGTGGAGCCGGATCGGCGCGGGGATCGACGGGGGCGGCGAGGGGCCTTGGAACCGCTTCGCGGGCACGCTCGGCGCGGTGCTCGTGCTGCCGGGCGGCGCCGACGAGGCGACGGCAGCAAAGGTGCACACGTGGGCGCAGGGGCGCTTCGGCGTGCCGTGAACGACGGCGGGCGCTAGGCTGCCGGCATGCACGCAGGAGCCACGCCACCGGACGGCCCCATCGCGGAGGCGCTCGCGGCCGGCGATCTGGACACGGCGCTCGCCGCGGCGCTCCAAGCGCTCGTGCCGCGGCTCGGCGCCCGAGCGGCGCTGCTGCTCGAGCGCGAGGGCGACGCGGCGGCCCTCGCGGCGGCCTGGCCCCCGTCGACCGCCGGATCGATCCCGTGGCCGGCGCCCGGCCCGCTGGCGAACGCTCCCGCCGCCGCGCTCGGGCTCGAGGGCGCCCGGGCCGAGGTCCGGACGCTGCCCGGTGCGCCGGACGCACGCCTGGTCCTCTGCCACGTCGAGGCATCGCCTGCGGAACTGTCGCTGCAGGAGGCGCTCACCCTCGCCGCGCTGCTCGCCGCCCGCCGCGCCCGCCGGGCGCACACGCGCGCCGAGCGGTTCGGCCGCGCGCTCATGCTCCACGCCGCCGATCCGATCTTCGTGACCGACGCCGCCCTGCGGATCCTCGAGGTGAACGACCGCGCGTGCGACGTGCTCGGCCGCGACCGCGAGGCGCTGCTCGGCCGGCGGATCGAGGAGTTCATCGAGCCGGAGGAGCTCTCCGCCGCGCCGCTCCAGCAGGCGCAGCTCAACGACGGCGCGCAGACCTTTACGCTGCGGACCTTCCGGCGGCCGGATGGGACCCGCCGGGTGCTCGAGGTGAGCGCGGCGCGGGTCGAGCCCGGCGTGCTGCTCGGGATCGCGCGCGACGCGACCAAGCGGCTCGAGTCCGAGGCCCGGATCGCCCGCTCCGAGGCGTCGTTCCGCACCGTGATCGAGTCGATCCCGGACGGCATCACCGTGCACCGCGGCGGCCGCTTCCTCTACTGCAATCCTGCGATGGCCCGGATGCTGCGGTACGACAGCCCGGCCGGGATCGTGGGGCGATCGGTGCTGGAGATCGTGCACCCCGACGATCGCGCCACCGTCGCCGCGCGGGTCGCAAAGCTGCACGACGGCGCCGAGGCGGTGCCCTTCGTCGAGGAGCGCCTGATCGCCGCGGACGGCGCCGTCATCTCGGCCGAGATCGCCGGCCTCGACGTCCTGTTCCAGGGCGAGCGCGCCGTGCTCGCCGTCGGCCGCGACGTGACCGAGCGCCGACGGCTCGAAGCGCGGCTCGCGGCCTCCGATCGCATGGCCGCGGTCGGCCTGCTCGCGGCCGGCATCGCGCACGAGATCAACAACCCGCTCACGTACGTCCTGCTCCGGCTCGAGGGGCTCGCCGCCCGCCTCGCGCAGGACTCGCCGGGGCCGGCCGAGACGCTGGCGTCCGTCACGAACGCGCTCGAGGGCTCGCTGCGGGTCCAGGCGATCGTCCGCGATCTGCGCGCGTTCGGCCGCACCGACGAAGAGGCCACGGCGATCGACGTGCGCAAACCGATCGAGGCGGCGCTCCGCCTCGCGACGCACGAGCTTCGACACCGGGCCGAGGTGATCGTCTCGCTCGCCGAGGTCCCGCCGGTGCTCGGCCGCGAAGGTCGCCTCTGCCAGCTCCTCCTCAATTTGCTCGTGAACGCCGCGCAGTCGTTCGACGAGCTCGCGGCGGACGATCCGCGCCGCCGGGTCGTCGAGGTCCGCTGTCTCGCCGCTGAGGGCCACGTCCAGATCCTCGTGCGCGACAACGGCAGCGGGATGCCAGCCGCGGTCCGCTCCCGGGCGTTTGATCCTTTTTTCACCACGAAGGCCGTCGGCACCGGCTCGGGGCTGGGCCTCGCGATCTGCCGCGAGATCGCCGAGGAGCACGGGGGCCGGATCTCGCTGCTCCCGTCCGACGGGCCCGGCACCACGGCCCTCGTCCTCCTGCCGGTCGCCACCGGGCAGACCTCGCCTCCACCGTCGCTCCCGCCCGCGCCCAGCCTCCGCGCGCGCGTCCTGCTGGTGGACGACGAGCTCGAGATCCACGCCGCGATCGCCGACGCGCTC
>CAYHCR010000516.1:0-3785 GCA_964354895.1 uncultured Myxococcales bacterium
GGCGGCGGGTGCCCGCGAGAGGTGTAGGTGCCGCGCTTCGGGCCGAGGGGCGCAGGATGCGTGAGGATCGCGAGCCGGAGTCCGTCGCGCGTCTCCTCGCGCAGGGAGAACCCACGCAGCGTGAGGGTCTCGGAGACGAGCGTCTGGTGGTCGTCGCTCTGCACGAGCGGCAGCTCGAGCCGCACGTCGCGGCCGTCGCCCTCGACGCGCACGCTGATCCGGACCTCGCGGTCGTAGGTCGCGGCCTCGGGCGCGTCAGCCGCGAGCATCACGAGCAGCACTGCGGCGGCTGCGGTCACGCCTCCTCCCGCGCGAGCGACTCGGCCAGGTCGCGGCCGATCGCCACGCGGGCCGCGGCGTCGAGGCCGGTTGTCTCGATCCGTTCGATCCGTTCGAGCGGACGCAGCAGTCCCCGGTAGTTCGCGATCTGGATCGCGAGCCCGGGCCGCGCGTTGAGCTCCAGCAGCTGCGGGCCGAGCGTGGCGTCGAGCACGACGTCGACGCCGATGTAGCCGAGGCCCGTCACCTCGGAGCTCGTCGCGGCCATGCGGAGGATCTCGTCCCAGGCGGGGACCGTCACGTCGAGCACGCGCGCGCCGGTGTCCGGGTGCGCAGCGATCAGCCGGTTCTGCTGCACCGCGTGGTGCGTGCGCCCCGTGGCGATGTCGACGCCGGCGGCGATGGCGCCCTGGTGCAGGTTCGCGCGGCCGTCGCTCGCGCGGGTGGGCAGCCGCAGCATCGCCATCGCGGGCACGCCCTTGAAGACGATGATCCGCACGTCCGGCACGCCGCCGTACGAGATCGGCTCGAAGGCCGGGTGCAGGGCGACGCGCCGCTCGATCATCGCGCGATCCCGGTTGCCCGAGAGCGAGTGGAGCCCCGACAGGATGCCGCTGACGTAGTGGACGAGCTGGGCGTCGTCGAGGGTGACGCCCGAGGGCTTCACGTAGCGCCCCGCCTCGTCGCGCCGCGCGACCACCAGCACGCCGTTGCCCATCGCCCCTCGCACGGGCTTGAGCACGAACTCGGGCCGCTCGCGCAGCATCGCCGGCAAGCCGTGCAGCTCGCCGTGCGACTCGACGACCCCGAAGAGCTCGGGCGCGGGGATCCCGCTCGCCCGGCAGAGCGCCTTCGTCTTGAGCTTGTCGTCGACGTTCGGGAAGTTCTTCCGGGGGTTCCACGGCTGGATGAAGCGCGCGTTGCGCGCGTTGATCCCGAGGATCCCGGCCTCGCGCAGCCGCCGGAAGCCCGCGATCACGCGCGCTCCGGCCCGACGCGGAAGGCGCGGAAGCGGCTCCACTCCGAGAGCCGGTAGCCGGTGTAGCGGCCGAGCAGGAGCAGCACCGCCAGCGTGACGAGGTGCAGCTCGGGGAAGGTGAAGACCACCAGCTGCAGCGTCTCGCTCGCGATGACGGCCCAGCCCGCGATCGAGACGGCGAGCGTGCCGAGCACGGCCTTCGCGGCGTTGCGCGGGCCCTCCTCGGCGAGCGTGATCGAGAGGCGCTCGATCGTCATCGTCAGGATCACGATCGGGAAGAGCGCGACGGAGAGCGCGCGATCGGAGCCGAGCTGCTCGGCGCCGAGGATGATCGCGGTCATGATCCCGATCACGAGCGTCACCATCACCGAGAGCCGCGGCACCATGAGCAGTTGTGCGCGATCGAGCAGGGATCGCCCGAACCAGCCGATGGAGACCACGGCGACGAGCAGCCCGAGCCCGGCGGCGAGCCCCGTCTCCCGGAAGGCGAGCGCGACGAGGATCGGCATGAACGTGCCGAAGGTCGGCACGCCGATCAGGTTGCGGAAGATCGTCACGACGAGCGCGCCGAGCGGCACGAGCAGCAGCACGCGCAGCAGCACCTGGGTCTTGACCGGCACGCGGTGCAGCGAGATCGCGTCGAGCCAGTGGTCGCGGCGCTGGAGCTTGCGCCGCCACGCCGCGTACGCGCTGCCGGCCTCCGGGAGCATCGAGACCCGGTAGCGCACGTCCGCGACGTTCTGGCCGTCGAGGTGCGGCGCGTCGCCGACGTGCAGCACGAGCCGGGCCTCGGGGAGCGCGCCGGCCATGCCCGAGACCGGATCGAGCGGGAGCCAGCGCCCCGCGAGCCACGCCTCGACCCAGTGGGTCAGCGGCTTGTCCCGCCCCTCCGAGATCGGCACGCCGTTGACGACGCGCGCGGGCACGTTTGCCGCTCGAAGGAGCGCGACGAGCGCGCGCGCCTTGCCGGCCGGGCCGCCCCGCTCGCGCTGCAGCACGGCCGCGGCGTCCTGCGGCCCGTCGTGACCGTCGGTGAGCTCGAGCTCCCGCGTGACATACTCGTGCAGCTGGCGCACGGCGGTCGCCGGCTCCTCTTCGTCCGTCGCGAGCTCGCCGGCCAGCCGCAGCACCTCGGGGGCGTCGCTCTGGATCGCCTCGTCCGCGCCGAGCTCGTCGACGAAGCGTCGGGTCTCCTGCGCCGAGAGCGGCGGCGCTGACTTGGGCAGCTCTGCCGGAACCGGCGGCTCCGCCTCGAGCGTGAAGCGGTAGGAGACGCCCTCGCCGACCGGCGTGCCGACCGCGACGCCGACGCGGTTGCCCTGGCGCGGCTTGATGAAGAACCGCACGCCCTCGGCCGCGACGCGCTCGTCGTAGATCTTCTGGCCCGGTCGATCCGCCGGCAGGAAGAAGGTCAGGCGGGGCTTCTCGCCGTCGACGCGGTAACGCACCTCGGTCTGCACGACCCAGCGGTTGCGCGCGGGCGTCGGGACGAGCTCGTAGCCGAGCCCGAAGATCTTCCACGCGACCAGCCCCACGCCGGCGGCGAGGAGCAGCAACGCGACCGGCAGCACTCGCCCCAGGGTCCGCTCCCGGACCGGGCCCGTGGGCCCGGCCGCTCGTCAGGGCTGTCCGCCGGCCGTCGCCGCCATCGGCGGATCCCGCCGCAGGACCGTGAAGGCCCGCCGCGCCGTCAGCTCGTCGCCCTGCCGCGCCACGACGACGACGTGGTTGGTGCCGGGCTTGAGCGGGAAGTCGGCCTTGAACCGGTGGCGCGGCTCCGCAGAGGTGCCCGTCGCGAAGTAGACCTTCTGGTCGTTCACGAAGACGTAGAGATCGCGCAGCGCGGGATCTTCCACGGCGCCGCTGAGCGAATAGCGATCGCCGTCCGTCGCTGCGCCGCCTTCGGTGTCAAACGTGATCTTCGGCGGCACGTGCCACGACTGCGCCTCGACGAGCTGCAGCGAGCCCCGGCCTGCGGCGCCGAGCTTGTCGCTGCTGCGCACGAAGCCGCTGCGCCCCTTCGCGAACGCGACCCGGACCCAGCCGTCGAGGGTCCGCCCGTCGGCCTCCAGCACGGCGCCCTTCTTCGCGGTCGCCAGCACCGGGGCCTCGGCCCAGGGACCCGCGCGCACGAGCGCCTCGTCGGCGAGCCGCAGCGAGCCCTTCACCGGCTCGACCACGATCCGCCCGCCGAGATCCACGGGCACCTGCAGGGTCTCGACGAGGAGCTCCTCGAGCTTCTCGTCGAAGAGCACGAGCCGGACCGGCATGGTCTCGCCCGTGTAGCCCTTCTTGAGCTCGAGCTCGAAGATCGCCTGCGCGCCCTTGCCGGGCTCGAGCGTGCCGAGCTTGCTGCGCCCCTTCTCGATGAAGACCTTCTCGTCGCCCTCGTTCTTGAGCGACGCAAAGGTGACCTCGCTCGACGGCCCGTCGCCGACGTTGCGGATGTCGACCTGCACGAGGAGCTTCTCGCCCGGATCCGGCATGGAGTCGCCGTCGCCGGCCTTGTCGAGGATCTGGTAGCTGA
>CAYHCR010000517.1:0-3776 GCA_964354895.1 uncultured Myxococcales bacterium
GGCCCGGCCTCGCCTGCGCTCTCGCCCGCGGGCGCCGACGCGGTCCTGTTCACCGCGCCGCGGTTCCCGGGCGACTACGTCTTCGAGCTCTTCGCGTTCGCGTTCGACGGCCCGCGCGTCTCGGACCAGGTGACGGTCACGGTCACCGGTTCGCTCGTCGATCTTCCGCCGGTCGCGCGGGCGGGGGCCGACTTCTCGGCGTGGTACGGCGCCTGGACCGAGCTCGACGGCGACGCCTCGTATGACGACCGCGCGGCCCTCTTCTCCTACGCCTGGCGCCTCGTCGCGTCGCCGCCGGGCTCGACCACCACCTTCTCCATGGAGCCGCCGGTCGGCCCCGCCGCGGCCTTCGTCTGTTTCTTCGGCAACCTGCCGGGACGCTACGAGCTCGAGCTGATCGTCACCGATCAGGGCGTCCAGACCGCCACGGATCTCGTCGCCGTCGACCTCTTCAGCACGTTCGGCGCCTCGATCGCGCCCTCGACGAGCGTGCGCGCGGCGCCCGGCTCGACCATCCGGCTCGTGGCGACGCCCTGGCTGCCGGCGGACGGGCTGCCGATCGCGGCGAGCTGGAGCCGCGTCGCCTCCGACGCGACGCTGCTCCAGGTGGGCGGCGATCCCTACGCCGTCGACGTCGTCCTGCCGAACGCGCCGGGCTTCCACGACCTCCGCTTCACGATGACGAACGCCGGGGGCCTGGCCGCGTCCTCCGCGGTCGCCGTGACCGTGACGGACGGGGTCGAGCCGCCCGCGATCAGCGCCTACCTCTGGGGTGTCACGCCGCAGCCCGGGGGCCTCGCGACGCTCGTCGTGACCCCGACCTTCGGCGGCGGCGGCGTCGACATGGTGCCGCTGCAGCCGATCGTCTGGCGCCAGATCGGCGGCGCCCCGGCCGGGCTCTCGGTCGATCCGGTGACCTCGTGGGCCTACGTCGTCGCGCCGGACCAGGAAGGTCTGCTGACGTTCGAGGTGGAGGTCGGCGTAGTCCCCCACCGCGCGACCGCGACGGTCTCGTTCACCGTGACCGACGCGACCCATCCGACCGTGACGGCCTGCGTGCCGCCCGCGTCAGCCATCGGTTCGCCGTTCTACGCAGAGCTGCACTGGAGCGAGGCGCTCGCGCCGGCGAGCGTCACCGACTCCGTCGCGAGCTTCACGGCATACGGAAACGGCTTCGAGCTCGGGAGCTTCGGCGCACGCGTGGAGCACCTGCTGGATCCGGGCGGCGCTTCGATCCTGCGCGTCTACCCGCGCAAGCCGCTGCTCGGGCCCGCGCCGACCTTCTACTACTACCTGCACCTCGGACCGGTCTCCGACACCTCGTTCTCCGCGTTGACGGCGACCGTCGATCCGTACTGGTACGGCCGCGACGCGATCGATCTGCCCGTCGCGACCGGGAGCTTCCGCTCGACCTCCTCCAAGCGTCCCTTCGTCGTCTCGAGCGGCAAGCGGCTCGTCGTCGCGGCGCACCGCCTCGACCCCACGGTCTGCGGCATGCCGGCGCAGAACACCGGCGGCTTCTTCGAGCTCTTCGAGCGGGGCGCGGGGGCCGCGCTGCAGGCGGCGCCCCTCGGCGGCGGGAACGGCTGCCTGCTCGACGACGCCGTCGCGGGCGACGCAGGCCCGACCGCGCTCGAGGCCGGCGGCAACCTCTGGCTCGCGCTCCCCAACGGCGCGAACGAGAAGCGCCTCTACCGCGATCAGCCGGGCGGCCTCTCGGCGCCGCTGTCGGTCGCGGCGCTCGGCGCGGGGCGCGGGCTCGTCGCCTCGGACGGGACGAACCTGCGGCTCGTGCGGGGGGAGGCCGGCTCGCTGCGCGTGCGGACGATGAGCAGCCAGACCGGCGCGCAGCTCGGCGCCGAGGTGCCGCTCTCCTGCTGCGGCGACTCGCTCGATCTCGTCGGCGCGGCGGGCGCGGACGGCGAGCTCCATGTCGCCGCCTGGAACCCCGGGTTCCCGGGCTTCGAGGTGACGCGCGTCGGCGCCGGCTCCTCGATCGGCGTCGGGATGATCGACGGCACCAACGTCACCCCCGGCCGCCCGCTCGTGCTGGTCTGGCCCTCCGAGACCGGCCCCCGCCCGGTGATCGTCGTCGCGGACACGGTCGGCGCCTCCGTCTCGGTCGACGTCTTCCTCGGGATCCCGAACGGCCTCGGCGGCTTCGACTTCCCGCCGGTGCCGGCGGGGCCCGCCTTCGTCGGCGCGGGGATCCTCCCGAGCCTCGGGGCCACGCTGGTCGGCGATCAGCTCTGGGTGAGCTGGACCGACGGCGACTCGGTCACGGCCGCCACGATCGATCTGGAGGATTCGCTCGCGACCTGGAGGGAGCCCGGCCAGGCCGGCGCCGCCTCCTTCACGAGCTGGGCGGGCCCCGGCTGCCAGACGGACCACCCGTCGCTCGGCACCGACGGTCGATCGGTCTGGCTCGCCTGGGCGGAGCGCTGCGGCGTCGACTGGGAGCTCGCCGCGCGCCTGTGGGAGTAGTCACGGAAGGACGATCGCGGCCGGCGAGGCGAGCGGCCGCTCGACGCAATCGAGCGCGCCGCCGTCCTCCCACGCGAGCATCGCAAACTCCGCGGGCGCGTCGAGCGCGATGATCGGGTGGTGCCACACACCGGCGGCATACGTGATCCCCTGCCCCGGCCCGCAGAGGAAGGCCTGCAGCCGCGCCTCGTCCGGGCCGCCGTCCGGCGCCGTCGGGGCGACGCAGACCAGGAAGCGGCCGCAGACCATCGGGAGGAAGCTCTGCGTCGAGCAGGGGTGCTGCTCGAGCAGCTTCGCGACGAAGGGGAGCGACTGCGGCGCCGCGCGGAAGACCGCGAGGTTCGGCGACGCGCCCGGCCGGAGGTTCTGGAGCGCCGCCGCACGATCGAAGCGGACCGCCGTGCCCTGGTTCGCCGACGCGCCCGCGCGCAGCCCCGCCGACACGACGTCCCCGTACGGCGCGAAGCCCACCGCGGAGAGCGCCGCTGCGACGACCGTGCGCATCACGAGCCTCGATACGTCGCGTAGCCGAACGGATTGAGCAGCAGGGGCACGTGGTAGTGCTCGCTGCTCGCGCGGATCGTGAAGGCGATCTCCACGGACGGGTAGAAGCTCGTCACGCCGAGCGCGAGGAAATACGGGGCGATCTCGAAGGTGAGCCGGTGGTCCCCCGGCACCGGCGCCGCGCCGGGTGGCAGCAGCGCCTTCACCCGGCCGTCCGCGTCGGTCACCCCTGCGCCGAGCGCGGCCCAGCCCGCGCCGTCACGCCGCTCGAGGCGGATCGTGACGCCCGCGGCCGGCAAGCCGCGCGTCGTGTCGAGGATGTGTGAGCTGATTCCCATGGGCACTCCCTCTCGTCCGGCTCCCGCGTCTGCGGCGCCTGTCAGCGCGCGAGCAGCCACTTCTCCAGCCGCAGCCGCGTGATCTTCGCCTGCTCCCGCGCCGCGAGCTCGAGCTCCTCCGCGCGGCCGTTCGGCAGTCGCTCCTGCAGACGTGCGAGCACCTCCTCGGCGCCAAGCCCGGTCGCGCAGAGCAGGAACACAAAGCCGTGCGCCGCCCGGTAGGCCGCGTTCGACGCGACGAGCTGCGCCTTCGCCGCCGCCGCCGCCGCCTGCAGGCCCGCCTGCTCGCCGCGCGACCACGCCGCCGAGTCCGCCGTCTGCGTCGGGGTCGCCCGCTCCTCCCCGAGGGTCGGGTGCGCCGCGAACGCCTCGAGCCAGTCCTCCTCACGCAGGCTCCACCACACGCGCTCCGCCGTCGCGAAGAGCGCTCGCACGCTCGGGAACGGCCGG
>CAYHCR010000518.1:0-3772 GCA_964354895.1 uncultured Myxococcales bacterium
CCTGCGCGGCGTCGGCCGCCTCAAGCGGCTGGCCGATCCGCTGGCAGAGGCGCGGCGACAGCTCGGCCGCGTGGGCCTCTCGAGCGTCGCGGACCGCCGGCTCGCGGGCTTCTCCAAAGGCATGAAGCAGCGCACGGGCCTGGCGGCGGCGCTGCTCGGCGGCCCGGAGCTGCTCGTGCTCGACGAGCCCACCGACGGCGTCGATCCGCTGGGCCGCGTCGAGATCCGCGGGATCCTCGCCGACGAGCGCGCGCGCGGCGCGACGCTCTTCCTCAACTCGCACCTGCTCTCGGAGACGGAGCGGATCTGCGACAGGATCGGCGTGCTCGCCGATGGCCGACTGGTCCGGGAGGGCTCGATCGAGGCGCTCACGCAGTCGATGGATCGCTGGACGGTGCGCTTCGACGAGGGCGCGCCGGGCGACGCGCTCGCGGCCGCCGGCTTCGTCCTGCGCGGGGCCCACCACGAGCTGCAGGCCCACACGGTGGCAGAGCTGAACGAGCGCCTCGACGCGGCGCGGGCGGCCGGCGCACGGCTCGTCGGCCTCGAGCGCGGCGGGCAGGATCTGGAGGACGTGCTGCGCGGCGCCGTCGAGCCGGGGCAGCCGTCGTGAGGAACGCGCTCTCCATCGCGATGGCGCTGCTGCGCGAGGCGGCGAGCCGGAAGTGGTTCCTCGGCATGGCCGCCGCGATCTCGCTCGCGCTGGTGACGCTGGGCTTCGCGCTCCGCATGGAGGTCGTCGACGGCGCGCTCGCGGCGACGCGGCTCTTCGGCGATCTGATCTCCCATGACGTGCAGTCCGCGGACGTCGCCCTGCGCCCCGTCTACCAGGCCGGCTCCTACGTGATCTTCTACGGCGGCCTCGCGTTCGGGATCCTCTCGTGCGCCGACTTCGGGCCCTCCCTGCTCTCTCCCGGACGCATCGAGCACCTGCTCGCGCTCCCCGTGCGGCGCTGGGAATTGCTCTTCGGCACGTTCCTCGGCGTGCGCGCGCTCTCGAGCCTCGGCGCGCTCTTCGGCGCCGCCGGCTTCACGGTCCTCTTCTCCGTGAAGACGCACACCTTTACCATGCGGCCGCTCGTCGCGGCGCTGCTCGCGAGCGCGACCTTCACCTCGCTCTACGGCGCCATGCTCGTGAGCGCGCTCTTCGTCCGCTCGGCCGCGCTCTCGGCGGCGGTCGGCGGCGGGCTCTTCGCGGCAGGCATCGTCGCGGGCTACCGAAACGAGCTCTCGCCGATGTTCGAGAGCGGGCTCGCGCGCGGCGCCTTCGAGGCCGTCACGCTGCTGCTCCCCCGGGTCTCCACGCTCGCCGACCAGGCCGCCCGCATCGCCGGCAGCGAGCCGGTCGATCCGTTCGCGCTCACCCGGCTCGTCGGCGGGCTCGTGCTCTTCGGCCTCGCCACGCTGGCCGCCGGCATCTACCGCTTCGAGCGACAGGACTACTGACGTGACGACGCCGCCCGAGCATCCCCGCCGCCGCCTGCGCGCCTTGCCCTGGCTCTTCGCGGCGGTCACGCTGCTCGGGCTCGCCGCGTGGCTGATGCGCGTCGATCCGCCGAAGCCGGCCGCGCCCAAGAGCGACGTCTCGATCCCGCGCGGGATGCGCGCCGAGGAGCACAAGCGCGTCGCGAGCCGTCGCACGCTCCCGCCGATCCCGGAGGTGCCCCGCCTGCCGAGCGCCCCGCGGCCGCCGGCGCAGACCCGCGATCCGATGCTCGCCCTGCTGCCGACGTCGGCCGACCCGGGCGTCGGCAGCGTGGTGGTGCTCGAGGCCAACGCCGTGCGCCACTCCCCGCTCGGCCAGCTCTTCCTCGACTGTGCCCTCTCCGAGCGGGATCTCAAGGAGCTGGCGGATCTCAAGGAGAAGCTCGGCTTTGATCCGGTCGAGGATCTCGATCGCGTCGCGATCTTCGGCGACGTGCTCGCGCTCTCCGGCCACTTCAAGGGCGCGAAGCTCGACGCGCTCGGGGAAGGTGTGCGGGGGCGGCCCTTCGGCGACGGCGCGACGCTCTACGAGACACCCGGCGAGGCGCACCAGGAATACCTCGTCACGTGGGGGGAGCAGCTCGTCCTCGTGGGCAGCGACGAGGCGCAGCTGCAGCGCGCGATCGATCGCCTCGAGGGGCGCGCGCCCGCGGGGGAGCCGCTCATCGCCGAGCACGAGACCTACGGCGAGGTCTACGGCCGCTTCTCCGCGGACGATCTCGCGAAGCTGCTCCCGCCCGAGCAGGCCGACCTCGCCGCGCGCATCCGGGAGGCGGCCGAGTCCGTGGAGCTGCACGTCGACGCCTCGAGCGACGTCGGCATCGTCGCGGACGTCGTGGGTCCGAGCGGCGAGCGGGTCGAGGATCTCGGGAAGACGCTCGGCGCGGCGCTCGCGCTCGGCCGCCTCAAGGCGCGCGCGGACGGCGAGGACGAGCTGGCACAGCTGCTCGATCTGGCCGCCGTGAAGGGGAACGAGGGCGGCCGCTTCTCGCTGGAGCTCGCGCTGCCGTTGTCTCTGCTCCAGGAGAAGCTGGGGCCGTGCAAGCCGCGGACAGGGACGGGCGACGCCCCTGCGCCACGCGAGGAGCCGCGCGGCGAGGGGCGCGGGGAGGAGCCGACCGACGGGGCCGGCCCCTGAGGTGTGAGCGCGGCCCTGACGTGTGAGCTTCTTACGCCGCGAGCTTCCGATGCCGGTACGCGCCCCAGAGCGCCGCCCCGATCGCGCCGGCCGCGACCGACTGCGGGTGCGCGAGCACCTCGATCGGCTTGCCGTCGGTCGCGAGCTTCTCGGACATCGCCGCGCGCAGACCGTCGTCCGCCGCGAGCCCGCCGGTCAGCATGACGGGCGACTCGGTCCCGACGAGCCGGAGGAGCTTCACGAGGCGGATCGCGATCGACTCGTGGATGCCCTTGAGGATCTCGCCCGTCGGGATCCCACGCGACACCATGTTGATCACGTCGGTCTCGGCGAGCACCGCACAGATCCCGGAGACGTTCTCCGAGCGCGTCGCGGCGATCGAGAGGGTGCCGACCTCGTCGATGCGCACGCCGAGGTAGCGCGCGATGTTCTCCAGGAACTGGCCGGTCCCGGACGCACACTGCGACGTCATCCTGTATCGCAGGACTTTCCCCTGCTCGTTGACGATGAGCACGCGGGCGTGGAGCGCGCCGATGTCGACGACGGCCTTGGTCTGCGGGAGGAGCTCGATCGCCCCGCGCGCGTGCGTCGTCATCCCGAAGAAGTGTCCGGTGCGGAAGGTGACGGCGTCGCCCTCCCCGGTCGAGGCGATGTAGGCGACCTCCTTCTCGGGCACGCCGGCCGCGGCGAGCGCGTCGTGCCACGCGATCTCGGTCACCTTCTCCGCGTCCCGCCGATGCATCCGCTCGGTCGTGGTGGCGAGGATGGTCGAGCCGCCGCGGCCGTCCGTGCCGATGATCGCGACCTTGGTGGAGGAGCTTCCGACGTCGATGCCTGCCGTGATGAGCATGGGGATTACGCCTCCGCCTGGGGCTTCGACTTCGACACCTGCGGCAGCGCGATCTCCGGCGCCGCCGGCTCACGCACCGCGCGCAGCGCGAAGAGCGCGCCGCCGATCGCGCCCGTGTAGATCGAGTCGGGGTGGATGTTGATGGTCTTCTCGCCGTAGTTGCGCTGCACGAGCTCCCGGAGCGCCTTCACCGCGGCCGCGTTCTTCGCGACGCCGCCCGTGAACGTGAGCTCCTCCCGCACCCCGCCGGAGCGCGCGATGAGGCTCATCGCCCGCAGCATGATCGCCTTGTGCAGCCC
>CAYHCR010000519.1:0-3769 GCA_964354895.1 uncultured Myxococcales bacterium
AGAGCACGCTCGTGAAGCTCCTGCTGGTGCCCGTCGCGTACGTCGCGGGTATCTCGATCCACGCGTTCTGGAACGGCTCGCTGACGCTCGGCGGCATGTATCGAGGCGGCGGCGTCTTCACGCTCGGCGCCTTCGTGATCCTGCCGTGCATCGCGCTGACGCTGCTCGTGATCGGCCAGATCTCGCTGCACGTCGAGCACAAGCTCCTGCGCCGCGAGCTCGAGGAGGAGGAGAAGAACGGCTTCATCCCGCCGGGCCACGCCGCGATCCTCCCGTACTGGCTCAAGCGGCGGCGGACCGGCTGGATGCCCGCGAACATCCCGCAGGAGAAGTACGTGCAGGTCGCGACGATGCTCGCGTTCCGCAAGAGCCAGGTCCGCGTGCGGGGCCGGAAGCGGGGCGGCGCGCTCCTCAAGGAGGTCGAGGAGCTGCGAAAGGAAGTGGTGCGGCTCGTGCTCGGGGATCGCTCGCCGCTCGGCACGACGCGTCGCACCGAGACCGCGTACATGGGCGTGCCGATCCAGTATCCGCCGAGCGGCGGTCCGGGCCCGTGACCCGACGTGCAGCGCTGCTGGTGATCGCGCTGCTCGGAGCGTCCTGCGCCTCCGGGCTCGGGCTCCCGTTGCGCGCGCCCCCGATCACGGGCGGCCACCCCGCGGTCGGAAAGCCGCTGCGGCTCGACGTCGAGGGCGCGACCGGCGCGCCTGTCCGGATCGAGGCGGTCGCGGGCCGCGTGACCATCGTCTGTCTGAGCACGCGAGCGGAGGACCACGCGCCCTGCAGCGACGCGCTCGCGCGCCACGGCGACGGTGTCGCGGCGCTCGCGGTGACCTCCGGACCGGTCGAGGTCGTCGGCCTCCGGCGCTTCATCGACCCGGGCTTCGTCGCCGCGCGGCGCCTCGAGCTGCGGGCCCCGTCGATCATCCTGACCGACCGGCAGCGTCGCATCGTGCAGGTCATCGAGCCGCCGGATGGCGAGGCGCTCGAGCGATCGCTCGGCGTGCTCCTCGTCGGGATCCACAGCCCCGCCCGCTGATTTCTTGCGTCGCGCCTACCCTCACCTACACTGGAGCCATCCACTCAGGAGGCAGCCATGAACGACCGCGATCTCTTCTACGCCACGCTCCGCATGTACGAGCTCGCCGACGGCCAGCCCAAGGCCCAGCTGCTCGAGGCCTCGACCGACGTCGATGCGCTCGTCGACGGGCTCTTCGACGCGATGCAGTAGCCGCAGCGCCCCCCCGAAAACCCCGGCAAATTCCGCGCGAAACGTTTGACGCGCGCCCGGGCCCGTGGCTATAAAACGACGTTTCCACCTATTCGTGACACGCGTCGGGGCCGAGCTTCGGACCTCGCGCGGAAAGGGTGTCGGATGTCGCGTGGCCTCCTCGCGCTGCTGACCGTCGCCGCGGTCGGCTCGAACCTCGTCGCGCTCTTCATGGGCGGGCCGGGTGCGGCCGACGCCGCGCACGGCATGCTTGATCGGCACCTCGAGCGCAGCTCGGGCGCGTTCAGCGCTGCGGTCGAGAGCGCCTCCTGGCGGGAGGCCGCGATCCTGGCTGACGCCGTGCGGGTCCCCTCTGCCGCCGTGTCGCTCGCGCGCGGCGCGGCCGACCAGGCAGCGCTCGACGCCCTCTCTGCCGCCTACGCGGCGCGCGCCGAGAAGGCCGGCGGCCTCTCTGCGCCCGGCCTGCTCGCGGTCGTGACCGATCGCGGCTCGGCCGAGTCCCGCCTGGGCGAGGCGCCGCGGCTCTCCAGCGAGGCCAGCGGCCTGCCGGGCGTCGGTGAGGCGCTCGCGGGCGCACCGCAGGTGACGCTCGCGAAGCTCGATGGAAAGTTGTTCCGGCTCGCGCTCGTGCCCGGAGGCTCCGGCACGGTCGCCGTGATCGGCTTCCAGCTCGATGACGCGTTCGCGAAGTCGATCGGCGCCCGGCTCTCCGCCGACGTCACGTTCCTCGACACCTCCGGGGGCGCACAGGTCCTCGGCTCCACGCTCGCTGGCTCCGATCGCACGGCGGTCGCGGCCGCCGGCTCGTCCGGCGCTGGGAAGCCGTTCTCGTTCGGCCCCGCGCCCGCAGAGCTCTCCTTCCTCGGCATGAAGCTCCCGCTCTTCGCGACCAGCGGGATCGGGGCGATCCGGGCGCGCTCGCTCGAGGTCCCCGGCGTCGACGGCTCCAAGGTCGTCTTCTCGACCGAGGCGGTCGCGACGCTCGCGCCGCTCGCACAGAGCCAGAAGGCGACGCTCGTCACCACGCTCGTGCTGCTCGTCGTCGGCGTCGCGCTCGTCGCCTTCGGCGGCGGCAAGGGCGGCTCGGCCAGCGGCGTCGACGACGCCGACCTCGCGACGCTCGCCACGCAGCTCGAGCGGCTCGCCGCCGGCGAGAGCGGCGTCCGCGCCACGGAGGCCTTCCCGGGCCCGCTCGGCCGGATCGCGCGCAGCGCCAACCAGCTCGCCTCCCGCCCCGCGGCCGCGGCAGCGCCGGCCGGCGGGATCAGCCACTTCGAGCCTCCTGCTCCTCATCCGCACGAGGACCCGGGCGCCGGCATGTTCGACGCCCCTCCCGCCCGCGCACCGGCGCCGCCGCCTCCTCCTCCTCCTCCGCCGCCTGCTCCGCCCCCGCCCGCGCGCGACGAATGGGAGGAGATGGCCACGGTCGCCGCGCCCTCCCCGATGGCCGCCGCCGCGATGGCGAACAGCCCTGCGTGGGACCAGCCGACCGCGAACCTCCGCCAGCCTGCGCCCGCTGCGGCGCCGACGTCAGGTGAGGCGGACTTCGGCGGGATGTTCGAGGCCCCGCCGGCCGCTGCTGCAGATCCCTTCGCGGCCGCGATGCGACGCGGGCCGACCCCGGAGCCGGAGGCCCCGGCCTATCCGGAGGGGGAGGGCGAGTTCAATCCCGAGGCGACCGTCGTCGCGGCGGTGCCGGCGGCGCTGCTGCGAGCGACGAGCCGGCAGGAGCCGGCCAAGCCTGCGGGTGATCCGGACGAGCCTCACTTCAAGCAGGTCTTCCAGGAATTCCAGACGACCCGCGAGAAGTGTGGCGAGCCGGCCGACGGCCTCACCTTCGACAAGTTCCTCGTGAAGCTGAAGAAGAACCGCGAGCAGCTCGTGGAGAAGTACAAGTGCCGGACGGTGCGGTTCACCGTCTACGTGAAGGACGGCAAGGCGGCGCTCAAGGCGACGCCCGTTCGCGAGTAGCCGGTCCAGGTCCTCGGTCGGAAGGCGGGCTGTCCGGCGATCGGGCGGCCCGTCGCCGTTTCAGGCCTTCGGGAGCGTCAGGCGGAGTCGAGCGCCTCCGAGCGGTCCAGGCGGCATCAGCTCGAGCTTGCCGCCGTGCTCCTGCGCGATGCGCCGCGCGATCGCGAGGCCGAGGCCCGTCCCCGTCGCCTTCGACGTCACGTAGGGCTCGAAGGCCGTCTCGCGCTGGTCGGGCGGGATCCCGGGGCCGTCGTCCTCGACCTCGAGGTGAACGGTCGCGCCGTCGCGGCCGGTGCGCACCGCGATGCGGCCGCCGCGCCCCTCGAGCGCCTGCTCCGCGTTCTGGAGGAGATTGACGAGGATCTGCGTCAGCTGATCGCGGTCGGCCCGCACGACCGGCAGGTCGTCCTCGAGCGCGCGGGTGAGCGCGGGACCTTCGCCGCCCTGCGCGTAGAGCGACAGCACGCCGCGCGCGAAGCCCGAGAGCTCGACCTCCGCGAGCTGGGGCGGCGGCAGCCGGGCGAAGCGGCTGAACTCGTCGACGATCTTCTTCAGCCGCGCGACCTCCTC
>CAYHCR010000520.1:0-3769 GCA_964354895.1 uncultured Myxococcales bacterium
CGACGACGCGGAGCACGTCACGGCCCGGCTGCTGCTCGGCAAGCTCGCGCTCGAGCTTGAGCTCGAGCTCACGTTCGTCTGACTACGGCACGTCGAGCTGGCCGACCGCCGAGTCGCCGGCGAGGAACTGCGAGCCGATGAAGAGGTTCGTCGTCTCCGCCTGCCCGCGCGCCATCGTGCTGAGCACGACGACGTAGCGACCGCAGTCCGGGAACGCTTCGCCGGGGATCACGACCGGATCCTCCCGCCATTCGCCGTCATCCTGGATGAGCTTCTTGACCGCCTCGAGGTCGGACGGCGCGTTGTTGTAGGTGAGCGCTCCGATCTCCGCCGGATCCGTGATCAGGCAGGCCGGATTGAGCGGGTTCGGGAAGCGCGAGACCGTCGCGAAGGCGAGGTTCTCCGGATCCGGGTGGACGATCGAGAACGCCGCGCTGCGCTCGTGCGGCTCGGGCACGTTCGGGTCGAGCGTCGCGCCCTCGCCGTCGTCCGCCGGCAACGTGACCTTCATGATCCGCTCCTCGCCGTCGTCGATGACGATCCGGTACTCCTGCTCGGCCAGGTATTCCAGGCGAGGCTCGAGATCGCTCTCCAGCAGGTAGGTGCCGGAGGCCGCGTCCTGGAGCGGGATCGCGATCCCCTCCGGCTGCATCGGAAAGACGAGGCGGAGCGTGGCGTCCGAGACCGGCGTCGCGGTCCCCGCGAGGCCGTCCTTGAGATCCCCGATCAGCACCTGGACCGCGATCTTGGCCGGCAGCGGCGGGCCGGCCGGATCCTCGGGGTCCGGCATCTGTGGCGTTCGGATCAGCGTCGCAGTCACGACGCGCGTCGCGGTGAGCTGCTCGCAGAGCGCGCAGCCCGGCAGCAGGGCGATCGCGAGGACGAGGCGGGGCAGGGCGAAACGACGCACGGGAGACCTCCAAGGAGCGCTGGGAATCTAGTCCAGCGTGTGGACGCCTCGCCAGCACGCGCGCCGGCCCGGATCGGCTACCGTGCGCGCGTGTCCGACGCGATCGCGCCCGAGCGGGAGAGACGCTTCGCGCTGCAGGAGGCGCTCGCCGTCTGGGCGGCGGCCTTCGGCGGGCTCGTCGCGGCAAAGCTGCTCGGCCTCGCCGTCCCGATCGTCGGCGCGAACGTCAAGGCCGTCGCCTGCTTCCTCTTCCTCTGGCTCCCCTCGTGGCGGCTGCGCAGGCGTGGGCTGCTCGTCGACGACGTCGGGGTGCCGCCGTGGCCGTGGGCGTCCACGGAGGGCCGGCGGGCGTTCGTCCGGGATCTGGCGTGGGGCGTCGGCGTCTGCGCGCTGCTCGTGCCCGCGGCGACGCTCGGCTTCTGGGGCTTCCTGCGCCTGCTGGATCTCCTGCCGGTCGAGCTGCGGCCGCTGCTCGCGCCGTACGCCTCGGGTGGCCACGGCGTCGGCGTCGCGCTCCGCCTGCCGGATCGATTCTGGCTGCACGCGCTCGACCAGCTCCTCGTGGTCGCGCTCCCGGAGGAGCTGTTTTACCGGGGATTCCTCCAGTCGCGGCTCTCCGACGCGTTGGGTCGCGAGGACGGTCCGCGGGTGCTCGGGGTCCGGCTCGGCCGCGCGTTCTGGCTGACGCAGGCGCTCTTCGCCGTCGGTCACCTGGCAGAGCTGCACGTCTGGCGGCTCGGGACGTTCTTCCCCGCGATCCTCTTCGGGTGGCTGCGCGCGCGCACCGGGTCGATCGGCGCCTCGGTCCTCGTGCACGCGGTCTCGAACCTGCTCATCCTCGTGCTCGAGGCGAGCTTCTTCGGTCGTCGATGACGCTCGCCGCAGCGCTGCTCGCCGCCGCCGCCGTCGGGCTCGCCGCCGTCTCGACCGTCGCCGGGCCGGCCCTCTGGCTCCCGTGGCTCTGGGGCGCGGGGCTCGCCGCCGGGCTCGCCGCGTGGGTCGGGGCGGCGGCGCTGCTCGAACGCCGGTGGCCCCGTTCCTTCACGCGCCTCGCGACGGGCGTCGCGGGCGCGCTCGTGACGGCGCTTCACCTCGCCGTCGCCGCGCGACCCGCAGGCGTGCCCCTCGACGGCCCGCTCGCCGTCCCTGCCAGCGCGCTCTCGCTGTTCGCGCTCGCCGGCGGCCTCTTCGCGCTCGCGCAGGCCCAGCGCGCGCTGCGGGATCCTGCGCGGCCCGTCCAGGCCGCCGCCGCCGCATTGCTGATCGCCGCGCTCGCCGCGATCGGGCCGACCGCCACCGCGGCCGGAGTCCCGTGGCCAGGCTACGTGGGGCTCGCACTGGTCGCCGGCGCCGCCGCCGCGCTGCTCGCGCTCCGACGGGGCTGAAATTCCCCTTTCGGCGTCGCCCTTTGACCCGTCCGGCGCCGATCCCTACAATCCGCCGTCCGACGACACCGTTCGGACGGGACGCACGGGAGCCGCATGGCTGACGACATCGCGATTGGGATCGATCTCGGGACCTCGTACTCGGCCGTCGCGGTCGTGCTCGACGGCCAGCCGCAGGTGCTGGCGAACGAGTGGGGCGAGTTCAACCACGCCTCCTGCGTGAGCTTCCAGGAGGACGGCTCCGTCGTCGTCGGGAACGCGGCGAAGCGGAACATCGTCGTCAACGCCGAGACGACCGTCTACTCCGCCAAGCGGCTGATCGGCCGCTTCTACTTCTCCGACGAGGTGAAGAAGGCGCAGGCCGTGATGCCCTACGGCATCGTCGAGGGGCCCAACCACTCCGTCCGCGTGCAGGTCCGCGAGAACATCTATTCGATCCCCGAGATCTCCGCGCTCGTCCTCAAGGAGATGAAGGCGATCGCCGAGCAGCACCTCGGCCGGGAGATCACGAAGGCCGTCGTCACCTGCCCGGCCTACTTCAACGACAACCAGCGGCAGGCGACCAAGGACGCGGGCCGCATCGCCGGCCTCGAGGTCCTGCGCATCATCAACGAGCCGACCGCCGCGGCGCTCTCCTACGGCTTCGGCAACGACGTCGCGCAGCGCGTGGTGATCTACGACCTCGGCGGCGGCACCTTCGACGTCTCGATCCTCGAGATCGGCCGCGACGTCTTCGAGGTGCTCTCGACCGCGGGCGACACCTACCTCGGCGGCGACGACTTCGACGAGCGCATCATGGACTGGCTCTCGACCGACTTCATGAACCGGTCCGGGCTCGACCTGCGCCAGAACAAGTGGTGCGTCCAGATGCTCAAGGAGGCCGCGGAGAAGGCGAAGATCGACTGCGGCCAGCAGTGCTTCCCGGACATCCTGAACTCGGGCATCTGCCAGGATCCGTCCGGCGCCGTGCTCGATCTCCAGCAGCGGCTCACCACCGACCAGTTCAACCGGATGGTGATGGATCTCGTCCAGCGCAGCTTCAAGGTCTGCGACGAGGCGCTGCAGTCCGCGAAGATGACGCCGGCCGACATCGACGCCGTGATCCTCGTCGGTGGCCCGACGCGATTGCCGATCATCCGGCAGTCCGTGAAGCACTACTTCGGCAAGGAGCCGATGACCGGGATCGATCCCGATCAGGCCGTCGCGCTCGGGGCCGCGCTGCAGGCGGCGGCGCTGCTCGACGAGGACACCAACACCTTCCTCCTCGACGTCACGCCCCTCACGCTCCGCATCGCGACGGTCGGCGGCTACACCGAGAAGATCATCGACAAGAACACCCCGGTGCCGATCGAGAAGTCGAAGACCTTCACCACCAGCCGCGACGGGCAGGACAAGGTGAAGATCAAGGTGCTCCAGGGCGAGAGCCAGCGCGCGGACGAGTGCGAGTCGCTCGGCGAGTTCGAGTTCTCGGGCT
>CAYHCR010000521.1:0-3766 GCA_964354895.1 uncultured Myxococcales bacterium
GGACATGAGCGGCTCGGGGGCGAACGGGGTCAGGGTGCCGGCGGATCCTAGCTGCGCTCGAGCGGGATCCCCAGCACGACCGGCGCCAACGGGCGCGGCGCGGGGCTACACTGCGCCCATGTTCGGCTTCGGCAAGAAGCGGCCCGACGACGGCCACAGCCTCACCCAGCCCATCCCCGCGGGCTGGGAGATCTCCGACCTCGGCCTGCTCGGCGCCGGGGGCATGGCGCGCGTATACCGCGTCCGCGACGAGACGCTCGGCCGCGAGGTCGCGTTCAAGGCGCTCCGCCCCGAGCTGCTCTCGGAGCCGACCGCGATCTCGCGCTTCGTCGAAGAGGCGCGGATCACCGCGCAGCTCGACCACCCGAACATCCCGACCGTCTACGCGCTCGCCGCCGACAAGAAGCGCTCGACCTGCTTCACGATGAAGGTGCTCGAGGGCCGCAGCCTCCAGCAGGTGCTCGAGGAGCAGGAGCAGCAGGGCGTCGACGGGCTCCTCGGCGCGCTCGACGTGCTGCTGCGCGTCTGCGACGCGGTCGGCTTCGCGCACGATCGTGGCGTGCTCCACCTCGATCTCAAGCCGTCCAACGTCATGGTCGCCGAGTACGGCCAGTTCTACGTCGTCGACTGGGGCCTCGCCCGCCGCAAGGCAGAGCTGCCCACCGAAGAGGCGAACGACTTCGTCCCGATGGGCACGCCCGCGTACATGGCGCCCGAGCAGGCGCGCGGCGAGAACCACGCGCTCGACGAGCGCACGGACATCTTTGCGCTCGGGGGGATCCTCTATCGGATCCTCTCCGGTCGGCCGCCGTACCTCGACAAGACCGCCGAGAGCACGCTGGAGCTGGCGCAGAAGTGCTTCATCCTCCCGCCCGGCCAGGTCGCGAAGCGGGGCCGGGCGATGCCGCGCCGCCTCGTCGCGATCTGCATGCGCGCGCTCTCGGAGGCGCCCGAGGCCCGCTATCAGACCGTCGCGGAGCTGCGCGCGGAGGTCGACGCGTTTGTCCACGGAGCCGCACAACTGCCCAGGCGCCGCTTCGCGCCGGGCGAGTCGATCGTGCGCGAGGGCGAGATCGGCGACGCGGCCTACGTGATCCTGAGCGGCCGCTGCCAGGCCACGCGCGTCGTCGCCGGTCGGACGCAGCTGCTGCGGGAGCTGGAGGCGGGCGCGATGTTCGGCGAGACGGCCGTGCTCACCGGCAGCCCGCGCTCCGCCACGGTCAGCGCCGTCGACGAGACGGTCGTCGGCATCGTCGACCGCCTCTTCCTCGAGGACGAGATGGCGCGGACCTCCTTCACCGCGCTCGCGATCCGCACCGTGGCCGCGACCTTCCTCGACCTGAACCGGCAGACCGCTGCGCTGCAGGAGGAGCAGCTCCTGCGTGGCGTCGTGGAGGGCGCGCTGCGGGAGCTCGCGCTCGAGGGCGTCGACGAGCCCGGGGGCAGCCGCCGGGTGCCGTGGACGCCGCTGCTCGCGCGCCTCGTCGCCGCGAGCGGGATGGACGGCGCGGCGGTGCGGGCACGGATCGAGGAGAGCGCGGGGCTCACGATCCGGGACGGCGATCTCGTGCTGGGGCGGTGAGACCCCCTTCGATCGACACGTGCGGAATTTGCGCTTCGACCGCCGCTCAGAAGCAAGTAGATGGCCTCGCGAGGCCACGTCCCCTCCCGGAGATCCCATGAGCGCGCTGGTCTGGCAGAAGTCGTTCGAGGTCGGTGAACCGACGATGGACGAGCAGCACCAGCGGCTGATCGCGCTGATCAACGACCTCGACGAGGGCGTCGCGTCAGGGTCGAACGAAGTGATCGGCAAGGCGGCGCTGGGCCTGCTCGACTACGCGCGGGTCCACTTCGCCTACGAAGAGGGGCAGATGGAGGCGCGCGGCTACCCGGAGATGGCTGCGCACCGGAAACTCCACACCGACTTCATGAAGACCGCGATGGACTCCTACCGCCAGCTGCTCCGGGGCGACACCTCGGTCGTCCCGACCCTCGTCGCCTACCTGCAGAACTGGCTCCTGACCCACATCATGGCTGACGACCGGGCGCTCGCCGCCGCGCTCATGGCCGCCCCGCCGCGCTGACCTCCGGTCACGGCGGCTCGCACGCCGCCGGGCTCTCGCAGCCGGCGCGACACGTCGGCACGCAGTGCGGCCCGTCCGGCGCGGTCACGACCGTCGGACAACAGGCGGTGCCGGGCTGCAGCGCGTCGCAGCGATCGAAGCGGACGTCACACGGCGAGCTGCACACACGCCCGCCCGCGCCGTCCTCCACACAGAGCCCGCTCACGCAACCGTCGTCGGTCGTGCACGCCGCGCCGAGCGCCAGCCGGCCCTCCGGCAGCGCGCACCGGGTGAGGTATCGGCCGCCCGACGCCTCGAAGCGGCAGTGCGTCTCGTCGGGCGCGACCGTGCCGACGCAGACCCCTTCGACCACGTCACAGCACTTCGTGCCGTTCGAGCGCAGGCCACCCTTGCAGCAGTCGAGCTCGTCCCAGCAGCCGGTGTCGAGCGGGTTCCCGTTCGGGAAGCGGCAGATCGAGAAGCCCTGCAAGGGATCTGCGAAGTCGATGCTGCGATTGTCGAAGCTCTGGCAGAGCGTCCGATCGGGGCAGTCACCGTCCGTGCCGCAGACGCCGGTACAGCGGAAGCCGCGGCAGGTGCCGTCGTCGATCTGCGCCTGCGTGCAATAACACGCATAGGTGTCCTTGCCCCGGCAGCCCTCCCAGCAGAGTCCGCCCATCGAGCAGGCGCCCGACTGCTGCTCGCCGTGTTCCGGGGGCGGCGCTCCGGGCGGAGGCGCGCACGGCTCGAAGAGATCATTCACGGGCGCGGCAGGCAGGCAGAGCGCGAACGCGCGGCCGTCCACCAGCTCGAGCGGGTTCACGACCCGGCAGTCGCGCCCCTCCCCACACTGGGACGGCCGGAGGCAGACGGTCGCGTTCGCGTCGCGCTCGTCGATCGACGCCCCCCCCACACACGTCGACGCGACGGCGCCACCGGCGAGCGCCAGCGTCTCGCAGTGCTGTCCCGTCGGACAGCTGTCTACGTCTCCAGCCTGCTGACAGGGCCGCAGGCAGCTGCGCACGCCGGAGACCTCGACGCAGAGGCCGGAGGCGCACTCGCCGTCGTCGGCGCAGCGAGTCCCGCCGGGGCGCGAGCCCGCGGGCGGTCGGCAGGCCAGCGGGAGCGTGCAGCAGCGCGCCCCGTTCGGACAGGTCGCCGACGCGAGCGTGCAGACCTCGTCGCCGCACGCGTCGTCCGGGCCGTCGAACCCGCAGGGCGAGCCGAGGGCCAGGTCGGGGCAGTCATCGCCCGAGCCGCCTCCACCTCCGCCGCCGCCCTCGCACGCGGCCCCGACGCAAGGAGAGGGCGCGGGCGCCTCCTCGGCGCAGGCGGCGAGCGTGGCGGCGAGCACGAGCAGCAGGACCAGAGGGCGCAACGGAGGCTCCTTGCGAAGGAGCGCCATCGTACGCCGGAGCGGCGCGCCTCCGCTAATACGAAAACCCCCGCACCAGGAACCGCAACGCCTCCACCGCCCCCCTGCCCTCCCGCGCGATCCGAACCGCCCGCCCGAGCTGCTGCTTCTCGCTCCTCAGCGCCTCGTCGAGCAGCGCCCGCGCGGCGTCCGGCTCCAGCACGACTCCATCTGCCGCCGCCTCGAGCCGCAACAGCAGCCCGAGCGCCTGCCTCGCCTCCCCTGCCGCGTCGGCGAGGGCCGCACGCCGGAGCGCATCGGCCCGCGCCGGGTGGCAACGAGCCGCGAG
>CAYHCR010000522.1:0-3765 GCA_964354895.1 uncultured Myxococcales bacterium
GCGCCGCCTCGTCGAGGAGTTCGGTGGAGAGCGCCTCCAGCTCCGCTTCGAGCGCCGTGTCCGTCTCGCCATGGTGGTTCTTCGCCTCGAGGCTCGCCGTAAGGAACGCGAGTCGAAGTGGCGCCGAGAGGACGGCGTCTGCTGGTCGGTAGCGCTCGAGGAAGAGCAGCTCACGACCGACCAGCCCGAGGTTGACCGCCTTGCCGTCGAGCGCCTCGCGCGCGTGCTGCACGAGCTGTTCCCAGACCGCGACCTCTCGTCGCGCGCGCTCGCCGAGGCGACGGAGCACGGGCCCGAACGGAGAGTGGGGTTCATCGGCCCCGGGCGTTCGCGAGAGTCGGCCGAACGCAGCGAGATCGATCGGACCCTCGCAGGCCAGCGCGTCCCACGCGCGGCGAAGCTCGAGCGCCTCCGGCCCGAGCAGGCAGCTGCCGACGAGGCCGCTGCGGCGCAACCGATCCTGCGCGGCGGCTCGTCCGCCGTACCACGCGTGGGCGACGACGTCGGCGAACCCCAGCATCGGGTCGTCGGCGGAGACCACTTCGAACTCGATCGAGAGGCGCGCTGCGGCCGCCGAGTGTTGCCGCGCAAGCTATATGCGCCCGCCGTGCGCAAGCTGACTGATCGCGATCCCGCCCGTGCTCCGCTTGCGTCACGTCGTTGATCGCGATCAACGAGCGTGGCGGAGCGCGACCACGTGCGTGATCACGCCCCGCCGCTGATGGTCGGGCAGCTTGTCTGCCGCTAGCCGGCGCGAGCCGCGCCGTCGATCGCGGCGGCGGTCGCGTCGCGCTCGACGAGCTTCTTCTTGCGCCGGGCGGACTCGCGCAGCGCGAGGGTCGCGAGGCGGTCGAGGTCTCGGTGATTTCCGGCGCTGGCCTCGTGCAGGAGCGAGATGGCGTCGAGCGTGAAGAGGTCACGCTCGCAGCCGGCGAGCGCGAGCCGATGGCGGATATACTCGGTCGTGTCGGCGATCGCGGTTGCGTCAATCTGGACGCGCGTGTGAAGGCGCGAGAAGAGTGACTTGTGCGCGGAGAGCGCGAGCCGGTCGCTCAGTTCTGGCAGTCCGACCAGTACGATGGAGAGGAGCGCGCGACTGTCCCACTCGTAGTTGAGGAGGATGTGCAGGTGGCTGAGCATGTCCGGGTGCAGCAGGTGCGCCTCGTCGATGAAGAAGACCGGATGTATGCGCGCCGAAGCCAGCTCCTTGACCTGCTCCGTGACGGCGAAGAAGACAGCGGCGGCGGTGGCCTTGGGGGAGAGACCGAGCGCGACGCAGAGCTGTCTGTAGAAGTCGCGCCGGCCGAGCGTGGCGTTGTGGCAGTAGGTGAGCCGGTACTGCTCGCGCGGGAGGCGCTGGCGGAGCGCCCGAAGCACGCACGTCTTTCCGACGCCGGGCTCACCGCACACCAGGGCGCTGCGCCGCTCCTGGATGCACTCCGTCAGGTCGTCGACGAGGTGTACCTTCGATGCAGGCATCCAGAGGTCTGCGTCGGAGATCTCCTTGGTGAAGGGCGGGCTTGTCAGGGAGAAATGGCTGAGGGCGGGCTCGTGCATGCTGTCTCCGCGTGAGGTCGTCATTCGTCGGACCCGGTCGGGTCGAACGGGGTGTTGCCGCGGGGCGACTCCGTGCGAGGGCTCCTTCGCGTCGTGGCGTTCGCGGCACGGTCGAGGAGCTTGAGCTGGTAGCGGTGGCCGTCGTGCTCGACCTCCGCGACGACCGGGAGCCCGGCGACCAGACACGAGCGGACCTTGACGCGGTGACCTGCGAGGAAGCTCTGCCGGACCTCGAAGGAGCGACCGTCGATGGAGATGACCCCGTCCTTGGTGACGCGACGGTCCTTCTCGAGGGTCAGGGCGTCGGCCAGCTCCTGCTCGCTCGTCGCGTGGGTGCGTCGGGAGGCCCAGACTATGCCCGGAGAGTCGCCCAGGAGCCCCTCGTGGGGCTCGTGTTGATAGTGTGTCTTCAGGAACAGATCGAGGCGCCGCTGCAGCTCGGGCAGCGTGATCTCGGTCGGAATGAACGCGAGGCACTTCTCGCGAAGCGTCCGCCAGAACCGCTCGATCTTGCCACGGGCCTCCGGGTCGTACGGACGAGGGTGCAACAGCGCGATGCCCAGTCGCGCGCAGGCGGTGGCGAGAGCTGCACCGATGTAGGTGCTGCCGTTGTCGAGGTAGAGGGTGTCGGGCCGGCCCCAGCGACGCATCGTCGCGACGAGGAGCGAGAGCATGTCCTCCTCCTTCTCGGTCGCTCGCGCTTCGAGCGCCACCACGAAGCGGCTCTTGTCGTCCATCAATCCGTGGATCATCGGACGCAGCCAGCGACCCTCAGCGCCGATGAGCGGGCCATGACACACATCGCCCTGCCAGATCGACCCGGCGAACTCGGCCTCCCAGCGCAGGCGCGTGGTACCGCCGGTGGAGACACGAAGCGTGGTGCGGTCGAGGCCTGCGTCCTTGAGCAGGCGCCGGACGGTGCTCGCGCTCACGAGGCCTTTGGCGAGGAGCCCGTTCTCTTCGAGCGTTCGGACGATGAGGCGGGCAGAGGCGCCGGCGTTGTCGCGGCGGACTGCGAGCACGAGGTCGCGCGTCTTCGCCTCGAGCGCCTGCGCGTGCCCGCGGTCGCTGCGCGGCTTGGGCACGAGCGCGGGCAGGCCGCCGGTGCGGAACCGCCGGCACCAACGCAGCAGCGTCGGGACGCTGAAGCACCGGGTCACGTCGCTGCCGGGGTAGCGGAAGGCCTGCGCGGAGAGCGCCGCGAGGGCTTCGCGCAGCTCGCCGCGTACGAGCGTGCGATGCACGAGTGGTCCGATCACCTGGCTGCGAAACACGGCGACCGCCTCGCCGTGGTCCTTGGGCACGAGCTTGTCCATCCGGGAGCCTCCTCACCGGCGTCGCGGAGATCGCGAATCGGCGGCAGAAGCTCCTTCGCAGAACGCGGCGCGCCGGCAGTCTGCCCAACGAGGTGGGAGCAGTTATGCTGGCGGCGGGCGGAGGGACGGGATCAGCTTGCGTGCGTAGCTCCAGCGAAGGCCTGCGCCGAGATGGGGACGTCGCGCTCGTCTGCGTGGGCGAGGCCGCAGAGCGCCTGGACGAGGGACTCGAGGGAAGCGCGAGCCGAAGCCTCGAGGCCACCGAAGAGGCGGCCCTCTCGAGCCGCGCGGGACCAACGACCCAGCGCGCGCCAGCTCCGCGCGCCGACGCCCGGTCTCCAGTCGTTGACCCGCTGTCTGACCTCCGCGGCCGTGCGGCGTTCGATCGACCAGAGCGCGAGCGCCATGGCGATCGCCGCGCCGGAGAAGTGCACGAAAGGTTGGGCGCACGGCGGAAGGACCACCATCACGGCGCCGCATGGGCAGCAACGGAAGCGCCGCACCTCAATGACGACGCCGGTCGCCGGCTCGTCCGGGCCGGGTGGGCCGCGTTGCTGACGCTCCCGGACGCCGTGACCGTGCAGCGCGAGGCCGTTCCCACCCCGCGCCGGCACGTCGCATGCCGGGCAAGACGACGGCCGCGCCTCCTCGACCGAGAGTGGCCAGTGTTTGACGTCGCCCGAATATCGAAGCACAGAGTGCCCGCGCTGGAGTTCCCTGATAGCTCTCCTGGCGCCCGCGCCGAGGGTGTGTCTACACCCTCGGCGCACCTTTTCGACCCGCTCGCGCCAGCCTCCCGCGCACCGCGTTAGCTCAGCGAGCCTGGAACGCCAGTTTCAAGCTGGTGATCGCGGAGTCGGCGAACGGGATCAGCCAGCTTGCGCGAGATCGG
>CAYHCR010000523.1:0-3760 GCA_964354895.1 uncultured Myxococcales bacterium
CCCCTGCGCCGCTTCCCCCTGCGCCGCTCCCGCCTGCGCCGCTTCCCCCTGCGCCGCCAGCCCCGCCCTCACCCCCGAGCCCGCCTACGCGCCACCGCGTGTCGCAGTCGCCGGCCGACACCTGCAGCGCCCCGAGATCCCACGCGCCCGCCCGCGCCCGCCCACACAGATCGTCCGTCACGCCCGCTTCGACCGGTCCCGCGCCGACGAGCCGCGACACATCCCCTGCGAGTCGCAGATCCGCCCGCGACGCGTCGACGAACCATGCGTCCGCCGCGCCCGCCGCGAGCTCGAGGTTGCCGTCGAAGGCGCCCGTCGCGCCGTCCCGGTTGCGGAGGCGTCCCTCGTGGAGATTCCCGCGCGCGACGCCGCTGGAACTGTCAAAGCGGAAATCGACGCCGCTCGTCCCGAGGAAGGTGTTGTAGAGCACGGAGGTGTTCCGGGCCCGATTCAGATAGAGCCCGACGTCGGAGCAGCCGACGACGAGGTTGTTGCGCACGATCCCGTCGGTGTGCTCCGGATCGCACGGCACGTTCGCGTCGAAGGCAGGGGCGCAATACTGCGCGGCCGTGCCGCCGCCGCCGAGCGAGAGCCCGATGCGGGTGCCGCCCGTCTGCACGTCATACGAGCAGGCGACGACGTTGCGCTCGATCAGCCCGCGCGCGCCGCCGCTCTTGAGGAAGACGCCGTACGAGATCCCGTTCCCGCCGTCCTTGTGGAAGTCATGAATGAAGTTATCCCGGACGATCCAGTCATCGCCCGTGTCGATGTTGAGCTTCGTGACGGGCGCGTCGGTGGCGCGCGGGCGTGTGTCGTACAGCTCGTTGCCCTCGACGAGCCCGCGGTGCGGGAGGCGCCAGCCGCCCCCGCCGTCGGGCGATGCGTTGACCTTGAGCTGGGCATGAAAATCATGGACCCGCAGCCGACGCATGACGAAGCCCTCGGCGCCGCCGGTGACGTGGAAGGCGTGTTCGCAGCTCGCGTCGGTGGCGCAGGCGCCGGCGATCTCCAGATCTTCGAAGTGCCAGTGCGCGCCGCTCACCCGAAAACCCTCGAGCGAGTCGAGCCGGACCCGCGCGCCCTGCGGGGTGCGTGCCCGCACCACGATGGGGGCGGCGGCGGTGCCGTCCGCCGTGCAGGAGAAGCCGGTCGCGTCATACACGCCGTCGGCGAGCACGAGCTCGTCCCCCGGCGCGGCCCCGGCGATCGCGGCGGTGAGCGCGGCGACGTCGGCGACCGGCACCTCGCGCGCCCCGGCGGTCAGCGGGAGCAGCAGCAACGACAGCAGCAACAGAGCGATCATGGCGCGCAGGCAAACACGCGGGACCGCCGGGCGCAAAGCTCCTCCCGCCTCGACGACGCCCCTGCGGCCGGGCACGCCGCCCCGACCGGGCACGGCACCTACCGCAGCGCCCGCGCCAGCTCCGTGAAGTGGCTCTCGGCGAAGTCGAGCGATCCCGCGAGCGGGCTGCCCTCCCCCGGATCGAGCCGCCCGCGCGCCCGCGCCTCGCGATGCAGCCCCACGAGACCCACGAGCGCCAGGTGCGCCAGCCGCCTGGCGCTCTCGCTCGGACCCGGATCGAGCGCGTGCCCCAGCGCGTCGAGCAGCGCCGCCTCCGAGGCCCGAAGGCGATCCCGCTGCGACCGACTCGCGCGCAGCGGCGCCCCCCCGGCGTCGAGGTACATCGCCAGGATCTCCGGCCGGATCCGCCCGAGCTCATCGAGCCCGCGGCGCACCGCGCGGATCGCCGCCGCGCCCCGCTCGCCGGAGACGAGCCGCGCGAGCGTTCCGTGCAGCTCTGCCGTCGCGCCGACCGCGGCCTCCGCGTGGAGATCGGCCTTGCCGGAGAACCAGAAGAGCAGCGCGGTCCGGCGGAGACCTGCGTCGGCCGCGAGCGCGTCGAGGGGCGCGTCCCCGTAGCCCTCTTCGACGAAGCGGGGGACCGTGGCCGACGCGAGCGAGCGACGGCGCGCGTCGCGATCGGGCGTCGGGGCAGGGCGGCGAGCGGGCATTTCACTCACAGTCTGTCAGTCCATCGACACACCGTCAAACGCGCTCGGCCGCCTGAATTCGCAGATTGCCTTTTCCTTACAGCTACATAGCTCCGCTCCGCCCGGGGTGCGAAGCAGGCCACGCACCGCGCACCGGTCGCGCATTTGACGCTCCCGCTTGCGCCGCCGTACATCTCGCCCCGCCCGCAGCCATCGCGCGCCCTGCACCACGAGGCCGCGCGATCGCCGCAGAGGAGGTCCCCAGGGATGCACGCCCCGTCGCACCACCATCCGCATCCGGCGATCGAGTCGAGCCGCCCCACGCCCGACAAGGCCGCGGCCTTCTACGACGTCGACGGCACGCTGGTCTCCACCAACGTCGTGCACGCCTTCGGCTACTACGCGGCGAACCGCGGCACGCTCGTGGGCTCCGCGCTGCGGACGGCCGCGACGGTCGCCGGCATCCCGCTCTTCTGGGCGGTCGATCAGGTCTCGCGCGCGACCTTCAACGAGCTCTTCTACCGGCAGTACAAGGGCCTCTCGCGGGACCGACTCTCGGCCCTCTCCGAGGAGCTCTTCGAGCAGGTGCTCAAGCCCGCGATCTACCCGGGCGCGGAGGAGCTCGTCGCGCGCTCGCGCCAGGCCGGCTACCGGCAGGTGATCGTCACCGGCGCCATCGATCTCACGATCCGCCCGCTCGCCCGTCACTTCGGCATGGACGCGGTGATCGCCAACCAGCTCGAGTTTCTGGATGGCCGCGCGACCGGCCGCGTGAAGAAGCCGCTCATCGCCGGGGCGACGAAGGCCGCGTTCGTGCGTGACTACTGCACGCGCGAGGGGCTCGATCTCGCCCAGTGCAGCGGCTTCTGCGACAGCTACGCCGACTACGCGATGCTTGCGGTCGTCGGCCGGCCCTGCGTCGTCAACCCCGATTTCCGCCTCCGCCAGCTCGCGCAGTTCCACGAGTGGCCCGTCGTCGACCTCAAGAAGGTCTGATCTCTTCCCCCAGGACACCCGCACACATGCGCCTCTCCCGCGAGCTGGAAGCCCCGGAAGTCGTCACGATCGACAAGGGCTCCGCGCCCCGCATCCTCCACTTCGGCGAGGACTTCCTCCTGGAAGATCTGCCGGTGGGCACGCGCGTCATCTATCCGAAGCAGCCGATCGCCGGCCTGCCGAACCCGCGCGCCGCGATCCGCTGGGCGCTCAACCACCCCGAGTCGTGCGACCCGCTCCCCGCGCAGCTCAAGCCGGGCATGAAGGTCACGATCTGCATCGATGACATCTCGCTGCCGCTGCCGCAGATGGGCCGGCCGGATCTGCGGCAGACGATGCTGGAGATCCTGCTCGAGATGCTCGCGGATCACGGCGTCGAAGACGTCCACGTGATCATCGCGATCGCGCTGCACCGAAAGATGACGGCGCCCGAGGTCGCGCGCACCGTCGGTCCGAAGATCTTCCGCGAGCTCTGGCCGGAGAAGCTCTACCACCACGACGCCGAAGACCCGGACGGCATGACGGAGATCGGGCTCACGCCCCACGGCGAGCCGGTCCGCATCAACGCCCGCGCCGCCGCGAGCGATCTGATCATCTACGCGAACATCACCTTCGTCCCGATGAACGGCGGCACCAAGTCCGTCGGCATCGGACTCACCGACTACAAAGGCCTGCGCGGCAACCACAACCCCCGCGCGATCCGCGGCAGCAACTCCTACATGGATCCCAAGGGTCCGAGCGATCTGCACCGCTCGTTCGATCGCATCGGCGA
>CAYHCR010000524.1:0-3750 GCA_964354895.1 uncultured Myxococcales bacterium
CCCCCGCTGGCCCGCGAGCCGCTCGCCCGCCGCGGGGCGCTTGCGCGCGACCCGGCCGGCGCCCCGCCGCGCCGCGGCCGGCGCGCCCGCCGCCGCCGCCCGCCGCACCCGCGGCAGGACCAGCGCGAGCAGCAGCGGGAGGAGCGGCGCGAGCGCGGCGAGCGGGAACCACGGCCGCTCATGCAGCGGCCGGCCGCGCCCCTCGAGGCCCACCTGCAGGTGCAACGGCCGCAACCCTGCACGGCTGTCCTCGGTGCGTGCGACGCTCGCGCCGCCGCCGCCCGCGCCGGGCCGCACCTGGATCGTGATCGCCGGCGCGACGCTCGCCTGCCAGCTCCCGCGCTGCGGATCGAACGACCGGAACGTGAGCGAGGGGATCGCGATCACGCCGGCGCGCTCCGGCACCAGCACGTACTCCAGCGACTTGCGCCCCCCGACGCGACCGCTCTTGGTCGCGAGCTTCTCCTCGCGCGAAGGCTCGAAGCTCTTCACGCCCTCGAGCGTCGGGAGCTCCGGCGGCTCGACGCCGCGAAGGTGACCGCGCCCCTGCACGGCCACGCGGACCTTCACCGGCTCGCCGACCGCCACGCTGACCGGGTCAGCGCTGACGAGCAGCTCCCACTGGCCGACGTTGCCGGCCGAGGCGCCCGGGGGTCCGCCCGGCGGCAGCGGCTCGACCTGCAGCACTTGCGGGAGCGAGGCGCGGTGCACCTTGCGGCCGCCCGCGAGGAAGCCGAAGCCGGTGATGACGTCGAGCTCGACCGGCTCGATCTCCTTGCGCCCCGGCGTCAGCGCGAAGATCGCGCGGCGCCGGACGAGGTACGCGGTGTACGGCACGCCGTCGACGTACTTCACCTCGCTCGGCATCTGCGCCGGCGCGTCGAGATCCTCCGTCCAGAAGCCGTCGAGCTTCGGCAGAGAGAGCGACTGGTACTCGGAGATCTCGACCCGCGAGAGCAGCCAGATCGTCATCGTGACCTGCTCGCCTACGTAGGCCGTCTTCTTGTCGAGCGAGACGCGCACGAAGAGGTCGCGATCACCGGGCGTCGGCGCGGGCCCGATCGAGCCGGCGGGATCCTCGTCGAGCAGGCCGGGCGGCGGACCGAAGCCGGGCGGGAAAGCACCGCCGGGGCGGGTGGGCGCGGGGGGCGAACGTCCGCGCGCGCTGCGGCCGGCGGGTCCGATGCGCACGGTGAGCCGCGCGGTCTCGTAGACCTTGCCGAGCACCATCGCGCGGCCGGGCGCGAGGTGTGCGGTCCCCTCCCGCTTCGGCTTGAGCTGCTGCGTGTAGACGCGGACCTTCCGGTAGGTCGGCGTGCCGCCGCCGAAGGCGAAGCTCATCTGGTCGGCGCGGCTCGAGGAGACGACGTCGAAGTCGGTCGACTCCGGCAGCGTCAAGCTCTGCGGCTCACGGCCCTCGTGGATCGCGAGCGTGACCGAGAGCGTCAGCGTCTCGTCGAGGCCGACCTCGTCTCGATCGACGGTCGCATAGAACTCCACCGGGTCGGCCTGTGCGACGGCCGCCAGCGGGGAGAGCAGCAGGAGCGCGGCGATCACCGCGCGCGTCTCACCAGTCCTTCTCGACATCGCTCCGCTTCCTCGGGTCCTTCTGGGATCGCCACAGCTGGAAGCTCTTCTCCGCGTTCTTCAGCGCGTCGAGGATCCGCTCGGCCTCCGTGCGGTCCACCGGCTCGCCCTCGTCCCCGAGCTGCCCGCGCGGCCTTCCGCCGTCGGAGTCGCCCGGATCCGCCTCGTCGATGCGGTCGGAGGCGTCCGGCTGACCGGCGTCGTCTTCGTGGCCGGCGTCGCCGCCCTCCTGCCCCGCGTCTGCGCCGCCGTCGTTCCGATCGCCCGCGTCGGGCGCGCCGCCGTCCTGCGCGCCCGCGTCGCCGCGCCCGCCGTCCTCCGGCCGGCCCGCGTCGCCGGTGCCGCCGTCGTCCTGCGCGCCCGCGTCGGACCCGCCGTCCTCTCCGCCGTCCGCGCCCGCGTCCGTGCCTGCGTCGTCGCCCGCGTCCGGCGCGCCGCCGTCCTCACCACCGTCACCGGCGTCCGCGCCGCCGTCGTCCCCGCCGTCCGGCCCGCCGCCATCCTCGCCTGCGTCCGGCCCCGCATCCGGCCCCGCGTCCGCGCCTGCGTCGTCGCCCGCGTCCGCGCCCGCGTCCGCGCCGCCATCCGCGCCGCCGTCCGTCCCGCCATCGGGCTGCGGTGGTGGCTTGTTGAGCTTGCGGCGGAGCATCACCTCGAGGTTCCGGCGGGCCTGCGCGTCGTCCGGATCGAGCTCGAGCGCACGTCGGTACGCGGCGATCGCCTCCTTGTCCTTGCCGAGCGAGGCGAGCGCGTTGCCCATGTTGTACCAGTCGGAGCTGCCGAGCTTCTCTTCGCCGCGCCGCGCCAGCGCGTCGAGGTAGGCCTGCTTCGCCTCGTCGTAGCGCCCCATGCGGTAGAGCGCGTTGCCGCGGTTGTACTGGACCTCCGGCGCCTCCGCCTTCCTGGCGCGCGCGCGATCGAACGCGGCGAGCGCGCCCTCGAAGTCGCCCTTGTCGTAGAGCGCGCGGCCGCGGGAGACGTCCGCGTCCTCGCGGTCGAAGAAGCCCGCCTGCGCGGGCGCAGGGATCGCCGGCACGAGCAGCATGGCCAGGAGCACGGCGAGCGGACGGGCGCGGCGGTTCACGCAGCCCTCCTGCGCGTCGGCCGGATCGCAGCGCCGATCAGCACGAGCAGCAGGCCCGGCAGGGCGAAGTACGCGTACATCTCGCCGTAGCGGACGAGCAGCCGGCTCTCGAGCTCGCTCTTCTCGAGCTGCTCGAGCTCCGCCCGCAGCTCGCCGAGCCCCAGATCCGCGCCCTGCGCCTGGACGTAGATCCCGCCCGTCGCGGCCGCGATCTCCCTGAGCTGCCGATCCTCGAGCTTGCTGACGACCGTGCGTCCCTGTCGGTCGGTCTTGTAGCCGGCGATCGTGCCGCTCTTGCTGAGCACCGGGACCGGCGTGCCCTCCGCCGTGCCGACGCCGAGCGCGTAGACGCGCACGCCCATCGCGCTGATCCGCGCCACCGCCTGCTCGACGTCGCCCTCGTGATCCTCGCCGTCGGAGAGCAGCAGGAGCGCCTTGCCCGATGGGCCGCGCTCCGCGCTCTCGAGCATGTCTGCGGCCGTCTCGAGCGCGCGCGCGATCGCGGTGCCCTGCGCCGGCATCGCGGCGGGATCCACGGCGCGCAGGAACAGCTTTGCGGCCGCGTAGTCGCTCGTGAGCGGGCACTGCACGAAGGCGTCGCCCGCGAACGCGACGATCCCGACGCGATCGCCGTTGAGCGAGTCGATGAGGGCGGCGAGCTCGAGCTTGGAGCGCTCGAGCCGGGACGGGAGGATGTCGCGGCCGAGCATCGAGGCGGAGGCGTCGATCGCGACGACCACGTCGGAGCCGACGCGCGTGGAGAGCTCCGTCCGCTCCCCGCACTGGGGCGTCGCGACCGCGAACGCGAGCAGCGCCAACCCGCCGATCGAGCTCGCCCGCGCGGCGGCCACGCGCCCGAGCGAGAGGCCCGGCACCACCTTCGGCAACAGCCGCTCGGCCTTCACGAGCGACCCGAGCGCACGCCTGCGCGCGAGCAGCTCCCACACGACGAGCAGCGCGACGATCGCCACCGCGCCGAGCAGCCAGAGCGCCTCGGGGCGCGCGAGCCGGGCCGACTCGCCGAGCACGCTGAACGTGAGGGGGCGGATCGTCACGGGAACTTCCGGAAGAGCGTCGCG
>CAYHCR010000525.1:0-3736 GCA_964354895.1 uncultured Myxococcales bacterium
CTGCGCGCGGCCGCCCCGGCCGGCGAGGAGCCCGACGTGAGCGACGTCCCGACCGATCGCGCGACCTCGATCGTCTTCCTCTCGATCGCGGTCGTCGGCGCGCTCATCGTGACGCTCTCGATCTTCGAGCGCTGGGACCACGTCGCGGCGCCCTCGTCCGGCGAGGCCGCGCCGGGGCTCGTGCTCCCGCTGCAGGGCGGCGGACAGCTCGATCTCGCCTCGCTCAAGGGCAAGGTCGTCATCGTCGACTTCTGGGCGACGTGGTGCCCGCCGTGCGTGCGCTCGCTGCCGGGGCTCGACGCCGTCGCGCGCGAGCTGGGCCCGAAGGGCTTCGTCGCCGTCGCCGTGAACCGCGACGAGCCGGGCGCGCAGGCGGAGCTCGTGGGGCCGTTCCTCAAGCAGTACGGCCTCTCGTCGCTGCAGGTCGCGCTCGATGATGGCCGGGCCGGCGCTGCGTTCCGCGTGCAGGCGCTCCCCACGCTCTTCGTGCTCGATCGCGCCGGGAACATCGTCGACTCGCACGTCGGCGGCCTCGAGCGGGACGAGCTCGAAGCGCTCGTCCGGCCGCTGCTCTAGGCATACATGTTCGGCGCGCTCGCAGGGCTGGGCTCGGCCCTCGCGTGGTCGATCTCCACGCTCCTCTTCGCGCGCGTCGGCGCGCAGGTGCGGCCGCTCGCGATCAACGCCTTCAAGTGCACGCTCGCGCTCGGGGTCCTCGGCGGGGTGCTCGTCGCGACCGGCGGCCTCGCCTGGCCCGGCACGACGCCCGCACTGCTGCTCGCCGGCTCCGCGCTGACGGGGCTCACGTTCGGCGACTGGGCGCACTTTCTGGCGCTCGAACGGCTCGGTCCGCGGCGCACGCTCACGCTCGCGGCGCTCACCCCGCCGGTCACGGCGCTGCTCGCCTCCGCGCGGCTGGGCGAGCACCTGCCGTGGCTCGCGTGGGCCGGCATGGCGGTCACGCTCGCGGGCGTCTGCCTCGTGCTCTGGGAGCGGGCGAAGGGCGGCGGCACGTTGTCTCGCAGCGGGCTCGCGTGGGGCGCGGTCGCGCTCGGCCTCAACGCGGTCGCGAACGTGCTCGCGCGCGAGGGCGGCTACGGGCTGTCTGGGCTGCAGGTCACGGTCGCGCGGCTCGTCGTCGGCGCCGGCGGGCTCTGGGTCGTGCTGCTCGTCACGGGGCGTGTCGGGGAGGTCATCGCGCCGCTGCGCACGCCGTCGGTGCGTGGGCGCCTCGTGCTCGCGAGCCTCGTCGGGACGTGCCTCGGGATCTGGCTCTACATGGTCGGGATCGGCGCGATCGGGCCGGGCATCACGGCGACGCTCGGCGCGACGAGCCCGGTCTTCGTGCTGGTGATCTCCCGCTTCGTCTTCCACGAGCCCGTCACGGCGCGCGGGCTCTTCGGAACGTTTGCGGCGGTGGCGGGCGTGGCGCTGCTCGTCTACGCGACGACGCCGAGCCGCGCCGGGAGTTCGCCGGGCGAGCCGAGCAGCGGGCCCTCGAGCGTCGCCGCGCCGTAGCCCCAGGCGACCCCGGCGAAGGCGATCCCGGCCGCCGCCGCGGCGTCGCGATCGACCGCCATGTCGCCGACGTAGAGCGCCTCGTCCCGCGTCACGCCGGTGATGGCGCAGAGCTGCACGAGCATGTCGGGCGCAGGTTTGCGCGCGGCCTCGTCGCCGCCGATCACGGCCGCGAAGCGCGGTCCGAAGAGGCGGTCGCAGATCGTCCGCGCGAAGAGGCCGGGCTTGTTCGTGGCGACCGCGAGCGCCACGCGGCCGTGCAGCTCCGCGAGCAGCTCCGGCACGCCGGGGTAGGGCCGCGTCGTGTCGAGCTGGTGCTCCTGGTAGTGGGCGAAGAAGGCCTCGAGCGCCGGCTCGACGAGCTCCGTCCGCGGCCCGCAGCAGCGCGCGAGCAGCTTGCGCGCCCCGCCGCCGACGAAGCCGGTGATCACGTCCGGCTCGTAGGCCGGCAGCCCCACGACCCGCAGCGCCTCGTTGGCCGAGGCGGCGATGTCCCGGCGCGAGTCGACGAGCGTGCCGTCGAGATCGAACGCGACGAGCCGGATCACGCGGCGCGGTCCGGCGAGGTCGTGCGGTTGCGGCCGGGGACGAGGCCGCGCTGCACGACGCGCTCGAGCGCCGCCGCCACCTTCGGATCGAGCTGCGCGCCGGCCAGCTTCCGCAGCACCGCGAGCGCCTCGTCCGTCGTCAGCGCCGCCTGGTAGGGGCGCGTCGTCGTGCAGGCGTCCCACGTGTCCGCGGCGTTCACGATGCGCGCGACGAGCGGGATCTGTTCGCCCATCAGGCCGTCCGGATAGCCGGCGCCGTCCCAGCGCTCGTGGTGGCTGCGGATCGCCGCGAGCACGGGCTGGAGGAAGGAGACGTGGCCGACGATCTCCGCGCCGATCGACGGGTGCGCCCGCATCACGCTCATCTCGGCGTCGGTGAGGCGGGCCTGCTTGGTCAGGATCGCCTCGGCGATGCCGAGCTTGCCGATGTCGTGGAGGATGCCGCCGTAGAGCAGCAGCTCGAGCTCGCGCTGCGTGAGGCCGAGCTCCACGCCGACGAGCCGCGAGACCTCGGCGACGCGCTGGCTGTGGCCGCGGGTGTAGGCGTCCTTGGAGTCGATGCTGTTGGCGAGCGCGACGATCGTCTCGACGTACCCGGTCTCGAGCGAGCGGTAGAGCGCCTCGTTCTCGGTCTGCGCGGCCGCGAGCGCCTGCGACATGAAGTTGAAGGTGTGTACGAGATCGCCCATCTCGTTCTTCGCCTCGAACTCGGCGCGGGCGCCGAGCTTTCCGCGCGCGACCTCGAGCGCCGCCTGCACGACGCGGCCGACCGGCGCCGTGATGCGCCGCGAGAGCAACGCGGCGAGCGCGATCGCGAGGGCCGTCGACGCGAGCGCCGCCCCCGCGACGATCCGGAGATCTCCGGTCGTGGCGGCGACCACCACGACCGAAATTGGGAGCAGCGCCGGCACGAGCAGCGCGAGGAAGAGCTGGCGGGTGAGCTTCATGCCGTGCCGAGCTCGGCGAGCACCCGACGGACCTCCGGGCGGCGGAACGGCTTCGCGATCGTCGCGTCGGGCTCCACCCCGTTGGAGAGCTGCCTCGCGGAGCCCTCGGTCAGCGCGGTCACCAGCACGATCCGGCCGACGAACCCGGCGGCCCGCAGCTTCGCGAGCGCGTCGTAGCCGTTGAGGCGCGGCATCAGCACGTCGAGGAAGACCAGATCCGGCTTGTCCCGCAATGCGGTCTCCACGGCCGCGGCGCCGTCGGAGACCTCCGACGTGACGTGCCCGAGCGAGCGCACCTCGGCCGCGAGCAGGCGACGGATGGCGTCGTCGTCGTCGGCGATCAGCACGTTCACGGGGCGATTCTCCTCGGGCGTAGAGGGCGGACGATAGCAGGCGCCGGCAGGGGCCGCGCAGGGCCGTGGTAGCCTCCCCGGACGTTGCCTGGAGGAATCGTGACCATCCACCTGCGCTCTGCGCTGCGTGTCGCCGCCGTCGTGCTCACGCTGTGTACCGCCGTCGAGGCGCGCGCGCAGGCGGCGCGGACGCCGTGGTTTCAGGACGCCTTCTCGTGCACGGACGTCGCGAGCCACGCGGCGAACGCGGGCGAATACGGCTGCGCGGCGAGCTGGACGCACGATCGCTGGACCAGAGCGAACTCGATGGGCGTGCAGTCGGCGGCTGGCTCGCGGACCGGCGCGTTCGGCGGCGCCGCGGATGGCTACG
>CAYHCR010000526.1:0-3719 GCA_964354895.1 uncultured Myxococcales bacterium
CGACCGCGCTCGGCGCAGGGAGCACCTTTGCGGGCGCGGCGGGCGCGGCGAGCACGGCAGGCGCAGCGGCGGCCGGGGTCGGAGCGGGCGGCTTTGCGGGCGGCGCGTCGAAGCCGTCGAGCAGCCGGTTCAGGTTCGAGGTCGGCGCCGGGGGCGTGGCGCCGGGCCAGGTGAGCAGCTTTGCGGGCGCCGGCGGGGCGGGTGGCCGGCTCGCCGCATCGGCCCGCTCCAGCGCGTCGAACTGCCGGAGGTGAGCATCACGCGCCGCCCTCTCCACCGGGTCCTCGAGGTCCTGCGCGGCCGCGACGTGCGGGCCGAGCAGCGTCGTCGCGCACAGCAGCACCGTCGCGAACAGCAACAGCCGCCCGCACAGCAGCATCCGCCCGATCCGACCGGCCATACGCCCGCTCCTCAAGGCGTGCGAGGCCTCGCTGTTCGTTGGGCTCGCCCTTCCCGCTCCAGGCGAAACGATGCCCGAAGCAGGATGGTTCGGCCAGCACGTCACGGGCCCCGCTCCGCCAGCGGAGCGGCCGAGACAGGGTCGCGGTCCGCCGCGCGGTGGTGCGCCGCGAGCCCCTCCTCGACCTGGCGCCGGATCGCCTCGTCGTCGTCGAGCCGCGCGCCCCAGCGGGTCGAGATCGCGAGGTACGCCGCGTCATCGAGGCCGTGTCTCTCGTACATCTTTGCCGGTGTGAGCGTCGCGGCGTCGTTCACGAGCGCGACGTAGGCGGAGATCGTGGCAAACGAGTGCGCGGGGAAGAGCTCCCTGTCGACGAACGCGATCCGCGTGTCGGGCGCCTCCCCGACGATCACCCCGCCGCGGCCGCGGAACTCCTCATAGAACGCGTGGCGGGTCGCCCGATCGCCGAGGTGCGGCATGCGCTCGGCGGCGCAGTCGAGCCCTTCGGCGCGAAGATCGAGCGCGAACGAACGGCAGATCGCGGCCTCCGCGGCGAGCTGCCCCGTCGTCTGATCGAGGACGCGCGCGGCCGCGTCCCGGGCGGCCCTCGTCACCGGCGTGTGGTTGTCGGAGGCGTAGCGGAAGCGCGCGGCCCGCAGCGCGGCGCGGCGCGCGTCCCAGGACTCCTCCGCCGCGAAGGCGAGCGTGCCGGCGGGGTCGCCCATCCCCGCGTGCACGTATGCGGGGTGCCGCTGGGGCTCGGTCGGCACGAGGGGCGGCGCCTCGAAGCGCTGCTTCGCCTTCGCCCGCTCGAGCGTCTTGCCGAGCGGCTCGGCGTTCTCGGGCGACGGGTTCTGCGCGACGGCCTTCGTCGCCCACGCCACCGCCTCGTCGAAGCGGCCGAGCCCGATGCAGGCGCAGGCGAGGTGGTTCCAGCCGTTCGTGAGCCAGGCGAGGTCCTCGCCGGCGACGCGGATCAGCTGCAGGGCGATGCGCTCGCAGCCTCTGGCATCACCGACCTCGTCGAGCACGCCGGCGTACGCGTTGAACTGGGAGGCGTCGAAGGCGTCGGGATCGAGCAGGTATGCGGTGGCGTAGCCCTTCACCGTGCGCGGGTTGTCCATCGCGGCGTAGACGACGCCGCCGAAGGTGAGCCACTGGTCCGCGCGCACGTACCAGCGGCTCGCGTAGTCGAGCACGAGCAGCGCGTCGGGCAGGCGACCGGACTGGTAGAGCACGCCGGCGAGGATCTGGGTCGCCTGCGCCGACGTCGCGCGCACGAGCGAGGCGAGCGCCTCGGTCACCTTGCCCTGCGCCGCCTGCGCGAGGCCGAGGTTGCGGTGCAGTTCGCCGTTCTTCGGGTCGAGCGCGGCGCACCAGCGCGCGATCCGCTCGGCCCTCGTCGGATCGCCCTTCTGCAGCGCCTGGAAGACGGCGTTGCTCGCCTGCTGGAAGCCGAAGGGCACGCCGAGCTTCGCGCCGTGGAAGGGCGCCTCGAGCTCGGTGAGGCGCAGATCGCGCTCCTCTTCGGCGGCCTGCGACAGCCCGCAGCACAGGGCCTCGAACGCGCTCTCGCCCTCGCCCGCCGCGAAGAGCGCCCGGGCCGAGAGCACGCTCGCCTCGGCGTCGAAGGAGCGCGTCAGGTATGCGGCGGTGGCGAGATCGTCGAGCGCCTGCGCCTCCCGCAGCCCGCCCTTCGCCTGCAGCGCGGCGGTCGCGCGAGCCCACTCGGCGGCGCCCGTCACGCCCGTCGCGCGGGCGAGGCGCGCGAGCAGCGGAGCTGCGGCGGCCTCCCAGCCCTCCGGCCGCTCCCGCACGAGCCACGCCGCCTCCAGGGAGCGCAGCGAGAGCCGCTCCGGGGAGAGGAGCCGCGCGTCGGCCTCCGGCAAGTCCTGCAGCCACGCGTCGAGCGCGCCCTCCGCGAGCTCCTCGAGGTGCAGCGCCTGTTCGACGACGCCGAGCCAGCGCGCCGCGACGCCCTGCTCGACGACCGCCCAGAGGGGCTCGAGCGTCGAGAGCAGGCTCGAGACGAGAGGCCGCGAGAGCGCGCGCCAGCGTCGCGAGAGGCCGCCGAGCGCCTCGGCCGCGATGGTGCGGAGGGCGCCCACGAGCGGCGACGGCGGCGCGCAGGTGCGGCGCAGGTAGCGCTCGAGGGCGCCGGCCGCGACGAACGTGAGCCTGCGTACGACCTGCTCCTCCTCGCCGCCGAAGACGCGCTCGGGCCATTCGTTCACGAGCGAATCCGCGGCCGCCTGCGTCGCGGCCGCGCCGTCGAGCCACTCGTCGAGCGCCGCCCGCTCGTCCGCCGGCAGCCCGCCCCAGTCCACGGGCACGTTTGCCGGCAACGAGGCCGGTGGCGGGCCGAGCGCGCCCGCGACCGCTGGGCACGAACCGGCGCCCGGCCAGAAGTCCGCGAGCTGGCGGGCGAGCTCCCGGGCGAGCGTGGGCGCGCGGGCCCGAACGAGCGCACCGATCGCCTCCTCCGCTTCGGCCGCCGGCACCGCCGAGAGGAGCCGCGCGACGTGGGCGATCTCCGCGTCGTCACCGCGCCTCGGGCTGCATACCTGCACCTCGAGCAGCAGCCCGAGCCCGGTGCGGAACGCGCCGGCGAGGAAGAGCGCCCGCGCGGCCCGGAGCTTCGAATACGCCGTGTCGAAGCCCCGTCCCTCGCCGAATTCGGCCCACGCGAGCGGCGCCTCCCGCTCCCGGCCCGTCGCGACCAGCGCGTCGAGCAGCATGCCGAGGTCGACACCGTCGTCGGGCTGCGCGCGGCCGAAGCCCTCGACGCAGCGCTCGTCCTCTCCGCGGAACATGCCCTCGCGCGCATACCCCCAGGCGACGAAGCGGGGACTGCGCCGCCACTTCTCCAGGATCGCGGTGTGGCGGGGCCAGCTCGCGCCGGCCCCCTCGATCCGGTTGTGCCGCAGCAGGATCGCCTCGTCGAGGCGGCCGGCCTGCATGAGGGCGTCGGACTCGCCGAGGTCGACGAGGATCTGATCGGGGTACCACGGGAGCCCCTCCGCGATCGGGCAGCCGTGCAGGTTCGCGGCTGCGCGGGCCTCACCGACCCAGTCGCCGATGCGCTCGGTCTTCTCGTGGAGGCGCAGCAGCTCGATGTGTTCGGCGCTCTCGTCGCGAAACTGCGCGACGCGGTGCCGCTGGTGTCGCAGCGCCTCGTCGGGCCGGCCCTCGTCGACGAGCGCCCGAGTGAAGCCGACGCCGAACGAGTGCCGTTCGGGCTCCGCGAGCGCCGCGAAGCCTGCGCTCGCGATCTGCTCGAGCGCCGTGGGGCGCGCGGCGATCGCCTCTGGACCGTCCC
>CAYHCR010000527.1:0-3712 GCA_964354895.1 uncultured Myxococcales bacterium
CCCGCCCTCGTGGACGATCTGCGCCCGCAGCCGCGAGAGCTCGCCCTCGCGGGCGCGCGGGAAGCGCTCCATCAGGCGGTGGCTGATCGCCAGATCAATCACGGCGTCGCCGAGGAACTCGAGCCGCTCGTTGTCGCCCTGCGGCACGCCGCGGTGCTCGTTCACGAAGCTCTTGTGCGTGAGCGCGGCGAGCGCGACGACCGGGTCCACGAAGACGTGATCGATGCGCTGCTGCAGCGTCGCGACGGGCTCGATGATCACGCGCAGCCACCTCTCAAACGCACGACGGCCCACGCTTCGCGCGTCCAACGCCTCGGGCTGCGTCAGCCTCGCCGATCGGCCTTCGCAGGAAGACAGGCCGGGCGATGAGAATTTCGGCCGAGTCTTCAGGCCTCGCCGTAGACCTGTGGCGCGCGGCGACGAGGGTCTCGTTAGCAGGCGCCAAACGGGTTGGAAAGCTGAACCGTCAGAGCTTCGCGACGACCTCGTCGACGATCGCCCACGGGTCGGCCTTGCGCTCGGCAATCCGGACGGCCAGCTCCGCGAGCCGCCCCTGCCCTGCCTCGAGCCTGCGCAGCGCGCTCGCGACGACCCGCTCACGCAGCATGACGAGCAGCTCTGCGCGCGCCCGCACGGCCTCCCGCTCGAGCCGCCCGCCGCCCGCCTCGAGGTGGGCCCGGTGGCGATCGATCGCCGCGGCGAGCGCCTCGGTCCCGTCGTCGCGCGTAGCGACCGTCCGCGCGATCGGGGGCTCCCAGCTCGCGTCGTCCCGGCGCATGCCCGCGAGCGCTCCGTCGTCCCGCGCGGGGAGCGCGCCGGGCATCGGCGCCGTCGCGTGGCGCAGCTCGAGCATCTGGCGGAGGTCGCGCTCGGTCCGATCGGCGCCCTCCCGATCCGCCTTGTTGATCGCGAAGACGTCCGCGACCTCGAGGATGCCGGCCTTGATCGCCTGCACGTCGTCGCCCATGCCCGGTACGACGACCACGACGGTCGTGTGCGCGAGCGAGGCGATGTCGATCTCGTCCTGCCCGACGCCGACGGTCTCCACGAGGACGACGTCCTTGCCCATCGCGTCGAGCACCCGGATCACCTCGGCCGTCGAGCGCGAGAGGCCGCCGAGCGCGCCGCGCGTCGCGAGCGAGCGGATGAAGACGCCCGGATCGGTCGCGTGCTCCTGCATCCGGATGCGGTCTCCGAGGATCGCGCCGCCCGAGAACGGGCTCGAGGGATCCACGGCCACCACGCCGACGGTGCGCCCTGCCCGGCGGTGGTGCGCGATGAGGCGCGCGGTCAGGCTCGATTTTCCCGCGCCGGGCGAGCCGGTCAGGCCGACCACCCACGCGCGGCCCGTGTGGGGAAAGAGCGCCCGCAGCACGTCGGTCGCCGACGGATCCGCGTCGTCGATCCGCCGCATGAGCCGCGCCGCCGCCCGCTGCTCGCCGGCGCGGATCCGCGCCGCGAGCGCCGCGACCTCCGTCACTTCAGCAGCTCACGCGCGATCACGAGCCGCTGGATCTCGCTGGTGCCCTCGCCGATCTCGCAGAGCTTCGCGTCGCGCAGGTAGCGCTCGACCGGGAAGTCCTTCGTGTAGCCGTAGCCACCGTGGATCTGGATCGCCTTGCTCGCGGCGCGCATCGCGGCCTCGGAGGCGAAGAGCTTCCCCATCGACGCCTCGCGTCCGTACGGCTCGCCCGCGTCACAGAGCGTCGCAGCCCGCTGCACGAGCAGCCGCGCCGCGTCGATCTCGGTCTTCATGTCCGCGAGCATGAAGCGGATCGCCTGGAACTCGTGGATCGGCTGGCCGAACGCCTGGCGATCCCTGCTGTACGAGACGGCCTCCTCGATGCAGCCGCGGCCGAGGCCCACCGCGAGCGCGCCGATCGTGATGCGACCCTTGTCGAGGATCTTCAGGGTGTCGATGAAGCCGCCGTCCACGGCGCCGACGCGCGCGCTGTCGGGGACGAAGCACTCCTCGAAGACCAGCTCTGCGGTGTCGCTCGAGCGCATGCCGAGCTTGCCGTGGATCTTGTTGGCGCTGAAGCCCTTCGTGCCCGGCTCGACGAGGAACGCGGTGATGCCCTTCTGCTTCTTCTCCGGCGTCGTCGAGGCGAGCACCACGCAGATCGAGCCGACCGTGCCCTGCGTGATCCACATCTTGGCGCCGTCGATCACCCAGCCGTCGCCCTTGCGGACCGCGCGCGTGCGCAGGCCTGCGGCGTCCGAGCCCGAGCCCGGCTCGGTCAGCGCCCAGGCGCCCATCGCCTCGCCGGTCGCGAGCTTCGGCAGCCAGGCCTGCTTCTGCGGGTCGTTGCCGAAGTTCTTGATGTGGCTCGTGCAGAGGCCGTTGTGCGAGGCCACCGTGAGCGCGAGCGAGCCGTCGTAGCGCGCGAGCTCCTCGATCACGGTGGCGAGCCCGAGCGTCGAGATCGCCGCACCGCCGTACTCCTCGGGGATCGTCATGCCGAGCAGGCCGAGCTCGCCGAGCTTCGCCACCGTCGCCTTCGGGAATTCCTCGGCGTCGTCCCAGGCGCGCGCGTGCGGCTTCACCTCGGCTTCGCAGAAGTCGCGAACGCTCTTCTGGAGCGCGAGGATCTCATCGGGGAGGCGGACGTCCATGGCTCGCTCCGGAGGCGTTTTCGGGGCCCGTTGCCTACCCGAGCGGCGCGACGCCCGCAACGGCGGCTCGCGTCACGGCGGCTCGCGTCACGGCGCGGGCTTCGGCGCAGGCGCCGCGGGCGGCGCGCGATCGGGCCGCCAGCCCGCGTAGAGCTGCCCGCCGTGCGAGCCATGCTCGTAGATCCGGCCGAGCTCCGGCTCGGCGGCCAGGCCTTTGCGCGTCGGCACCAGCGTGATACGGATCTGGACGATCGTGTGTCGGGCGTCGCGCCCCGGGCCGAGCACCCGCTGCTCCGCATAGAAGAGCAGCCGGTACACGCCACCCGGCAGCGCCTCCATGGTCGGCGGCGGCAGGTGCGTCCACTGCCGCAGGAGGGGATCCTCGGGCAGCGGGGTCGGCCCCCAGACGTGCTCGTACGTGCCCAGCAGCGAGAGCCCCACGAGCGTCGCGGCCTGCTCGAGCGACTTCGGCCGCAGCTCGCCCGTCGCGAGCGCGGTCGCGAGATCGAGCCCCTCCCGCACGACGCCATCCGGGCCGACGAGCGCCACGCTCTGCTTCGTCTGGCCGCCGATCCGGAACGGCATGCGGTCGAGGCGGCGCAGCACCACCCAGCGCGCGAACGGCGCGCCGGTCGCCACCGCGCGGATCGTCGCCTCCGGACCGTCCACGCACGTCAGCACCTCGCCCGCGCGCGGCAGCTCCGCCCAGCTCTTCGGGCAATTCTGCAGCGCGGGAGGCGAGAGCGAGAGCGTCGCGAGCAGCAGTGCGGTCGTGAGCATCAGACCGGATAGACGCAGTGCTTCTTGCGCGGCCGCTCTTCCTTCTTCGTCCGGTAGAGATCGAACCGGCGCACGAGCTCGTCGCGCAGCTCCTCGCCCGGCACGACCGCGTCCACGATCAGCTCGGCGGAGAGCTTCACGATGTCGATGTCACGCTTGTACTCGTCGCGCAGCTTTGCCACGTGCGCGGGGCGATCGGCCTCGGCGACCTCCTGGATCTTGTTGAAGTAGACCGCGTTGACTGCGGCCTCCGGGCCCATCACGGCGATCATCGCGCCCGGCAAGGCATGGCACGAGTACGAGAGTGCTGGCCACA
>CAYHCR010000528.1:0-3708 GCA_964354895.1 uncultured Myxococcales bacterium
ATCGCGTCCAACGTGAAGCGCGCGGCGACCTCGGAGACGCGGCCGGAGCCCTTCGTGATGACCGCGAAGTTCACGACCAGCAGGATCAGGAAGACGACCGTGCCGACGACGAGCGAGCCGCCGAGCACGAAGCGGCCAAAGGTCTCGATCACGTGGCCCGCGGCGCCGGGGCCCTTGCCGCCGTCGAGCAGGATCAGGCGCGTCGTCGCGACGTTGAGGCCGAGCCGGAAGAGCGTCGTGATCAGCAGCAGCGACGGGAACGCGGAGAACTCGAGCGGCTTTCGCAGGCCGAGGGCGACGAGCAGCATCAGCGCGGAGAGGCCGATGTTCAGCGCGAGCATCCCGTCGAGCAGCACCGCGGGGAGCGGCACGATGATCACGGCGAGCACGCCGAGCATCGCCAGCGCCAGCATCGCCTCGCCGGAGGGCGCGCGGGGCTCCGCGGAGGGCGCGCTCACGGGGCGGTCCGGGGCTGGGAGAGGCGGGCGGGGTTCACGAGGAGAGGCTTGTGCAAGCCGAGGGCCCGGTGGGGAGCCTGTGAAAAGCCCGAATTTGCCTGCCTTTTTGTGACGCCGGCGCCGGCGTGGGGCGATTGACGCGGCGGCGTCAGGCGCGCGGCAGCTCGACGTGCGGGACGCGCGGCCCGGGCGGGGGCGGGGCCGTGGCCCGTACGAGGGCGCGGCGCGGCCCGCTGTGCGCCCCGCCGCCTTCCCGCCGACGGCGAGGATCGCGGCGACGGCCCGCCAGGTCGCGGCGGGGATCGTCTTGCCGACCTTCACGCGTCGGAAGAGCAGCCGGGCGAGCGGGACGTCCTGCACGATCGCGATGCCCGCGCCGCGCGCGATCTCCCGGATGCGCTCGGCCGCGGGACCGGCGCCCTTCGCCAGCACGCGCGGCGCGGGATCCTTGTCCCGGTCGTAGCGCAGCGCGATCGCGAGGTGGGTCGGGTTGACGAGCACCACGTCGGCCTTGGGGACCTCCACGGCGGCGCGGCTCTTCGCCAGATCCCGGTGGCGCTTCTTGCGCCGTCCGCGCAGCAGCGGATCGCCCTCGTCCTCCTTCATCTCGCGCCGCGCCTGATCCTTCGTCATGCGCAGCCGCTTGAAGAAGCGGAAGCGCGAGACGAAGAGATCGAGCCCGGCGAGCACGACCAGCGCGACCGCCACCCGCAAGCCTGCCCGATGCACCGCCTCGGACAGTCCTGCCGCCTGCGACGAGAGCGGCGCGCCCGTCAGCGAGACGATCCGCCGCAGGCCGTCCTCCGCAGGCGCCTTCACCGCCAGGACGACGCCGGCGATCTTCACGAGCGAGAGGCCCACGTCCTGCCAGGTCTCGCCCTTGAACAGCTTGAACGGCGAGCCCTGCGAGAGCCGCTCGAGATCGGGCAGCGGCAGGTGGGGCCAGACGCCGCCGCCCGTCTGCGCGAGCTGGCCGAGCGCGCCGGCGACGATCGGTACGGTGAGCACCGCGAGCGAGAGCAGCAGCGGCTCGAGGAAGAGTCCGGCGTGCGAGGTGATCGGGACGTCGGGCGTGCGCACCGTCTCGGCGACGAGGTGCACGAGCGAGGAGACCACCCGGGGCCCGAGCGCGGAGATCGCGGCGGCGCCCGCGACGAAGGCGACGGCCCCCGCGAGATCGCGGCCGAGCGGGAGTTGGCCCTCTTCCCGGGAGTGATCGAGCCGTTTTTGGCTCGCCTCTTCGGTCCGGTCGTCCTCGTCCTCGCTCTCTTCGGCCATGGCTCAGGGGTGCAGCATGGCGATCGCGGCGCTGGCCGCGGCGTGGGCGACGGGCGGCGCGGCGGCCGCGAGCGCGGCGCCGGTCGCGAGGATCGAGACGGAGAAGCCGATGCCCTGCAGGCCGAGCTGCGGCGCCTGGCGGGTGATCAGGCCGAGCACGAGCTGCGCGCCGGTCGCGACCGCGAGGAGCGGGAACGCGAGCCGCACGCCGAGCTCGATGCCGTAGAGCGAGCCGCCGACGAGCCGCGCGGCGAGCTCGTGGCCTGCGGTGGCGCTGCCCGGCGGCAGGCGGACGAGCGAGCTCAGCAGCCACGAGACCGCCTCGCGGTGCAGCCCGAGCGCCGTCGCGGTCAGCAGGGTGGCCGTGTGCAGCAGCTGCGCGATCGGCGTGGAGACGGTGCCGCCGAGCGGATCGACGACCGACGCGAACGAGAGCCCGGCGCCCAGATCGGCGGCCGCGCCGGCGGAGGAGGCGGCCTCGAGCACGATCCGCGCGCCGAGCCCCGCCGTGAGGCCGAAGAGCGCCTCCGCGATCACCGCCGTCGCGAGCGCGTCGCCGGAGACGAGCGCCGGCGGGGCGCCGATGCCGAGCCAGCCGGCCAGCGCGAGGACCAGCGCGAGCGCGGCGCGGACGCGCATCGGGATCGTCGCGTGGCCGAACCCGGGCACCGCGACGAGCAGCGAGGAGGTGCGCACGAGCACGAGCGCGAGCCCCAGCACGAGCTCGACCGACGGGATCACGGCTGCGCCCCGGCCTCGAACGCGCGCACGACGAGCGCGGCGAGCCGCTCGAGCGCGCTGGGCCCCGTCGCGGCGAGCACGCCGACGGCGACGAGGAGCCGGGGCAGAAAGCCGACCGCCGGATCATTGACCTGCGTGGTCGCCTGCAGCACGCCGACGCCCAAGCCCGAGACGAGCAACGCCCCGAGCACGGGCGCACCGACGGCGGCGCCCACCACCAGCGCCTCCCGGAGGACATTCGCGGCGGCGTCGGCGCTCATGCGTAGCTCCCGAGCAGGCTCTTCACGAGCAGCGCCCAGCCGTCCGCGAGCAGGAAGACGGCGACCTTGAGCGGCAGAGAGACGAGGCTCGGCGGGACCATCATCATGCCCAGAGACATCAGCAGCGACGACACGAGCAGATCGATCACGAGGAAGGGCACGTAGATCGTCAGCCCCATCCGGAACGCCGCGGTCAGCTCGCTGATCATGAATGCGGGCACCGCGACGGTGAGCGGGATCGGATCGCCGCGGGTCGGGCGCGCGCGGCCGGAGGCCTCGAAGAAGAGGCGCACGTCGCTCTCGCGGGCGTGGCGCAGCAGGAACTCGCGCACCGGGATCTCGGCGCGGGCGATCGCGGTCTCGGCCGGGATCGCGCCGTCGAGGTACGGGCCGAGCGCGTCCGCGTGCACGCGCGTCGCGGTCGGCGCCATCACGAAGAAGGTCATCGAGAGCGCGAGCGCGAGCAGCACCTGGTTCGGCGGCGACTGCTGCAGGCCGAGCGCCTGACGCACGAACGACAGCACGACGACGATGCGGGTGAAGGACGTGCACGAGACGAGGATCGCGCTGGAGAACGAGAGCAGCGTGATCAGCAGGAAGAGCTTTACGGCCGCGGAGCCCTCGTCCGGGAGCGTGACGGCGAGCTCGGCGGCGAGCAGCGGGCTCACGGGATCCTCGCGGCCCGCCCGGCGAGCAGCTTCTCGCGCAGCTCGCGATCCTCGAGCGATTCAGCCAGCAGATCATCGAAGTTCGGCTCGCTCTGCACGACCTCGCGGCGCGTCGCGACGGAGAAGAGCCGGCCGAGCACCGCCTTGCCGGCCGCGAGCGGCGACGGCGCGGCCGGGGCGGGCATCGCGGCGCCGAAGAGCCCCTCGAGGGTCGGGAGGTCGGGGTCTTCGGGCGCGGCGGCGGCGCGCGCGGGCGTCGTGGACATGTGTGCGGGCCGCGTGGCGAGCAGCGGCGCGCCGGCC
>CAYHCR010000529.1:0-3705 GCA_964354895.1 uncultured Myxococcales bacterium
CAGCGCGCTTTACTCCATCGCGGCGTCGATCACCGCGCCGATCTTCCTGGGCGGCCACAGCTTCGGCGCGACGATGGCGACGTCCTACGCCGCGTACGACTTCGCGCCCGCGGGCGAGCCGGCCGATCCGGGCCACGCGGATCTCGCGGGGCTGGTCTTTCTGGACGGCGCGCCGTCGCCGCGCGAAGACGCGACGGACGTGACGAAGCAGGCCGCGGCGCAGAGCTTCCTCCTCGGCGGCGCGGGCTTCGGCGGGCTGCCGGGGCCCGGGCTCAACGACCTTCGGACGGCGCCGAACCCGACGCTGATGCCGAACCCGTGGCTCGAGGTCCCGGGCCTCCTCGAGCGGGAGCTGCTCTGGACGCTCGGCGTCGCGGGCCTCGGCGCGCTCCACGCCCCCGAGCGCGTCGTCTCGGCGACGCTCCCCTCGCAGCTGGGAAATCCGGGGATCGCGAACGAGGAGATCTGGGCGACCTACGAGGCGCTGCTCGGCGTTGCGCTCGACGACGACTTCGCGCCGTTCAACGCGTTTCGCTTCTCCCTGGGCTTCCTCGCGGAGCCGGCGGCGCACGCCGACAGCCCGGCGATCCCCGACGACGCGAACCCCACGGGGCTGCACCGGCTGCGCCCGTCCACGCAGGCGGCGCCCTATACGTGGCTCTCGCCGGCAGAGCTGTCCGAGGCGACGGCCGACGCGGCCTACCCCGCGCTCGGCAGCGACGAGCCCTGCGAGCTCGCGACCGTCGCGCAGGCGATGGTGCTCGCGCCCGGCTTCGACTTTCTGGAGGCGCACTTCCCGCTGCGGCTGCTGCTCGACGCGCAGCTCGCGACCGAGCTCGCGTTCGACACGACGCTCGTCTCCAACGGCGACTACGCGGACGACGGCGGCGCGGAGGCGGCGGCGGTGCGGTTCGGGGATCCCGCCTTGAAGCTCACGCAGCTCGCGGGGATGACCTTGCCGATCCTGATCGTGCGCGGCAGCGACGGCATCTACACGGGCGGCGAAGATCCGCTCGCGGCGTTCGGGCCGCTCGCCCGCGCGCTGCCGCCGGCGAAGGGCAGCACGGCGGCACGGGTCGCGGCCGACGGGAGCTACGGGCCGGGCTTCGAGGTCGTCACGCTGACGCCCTACACGCACAACGACGTGCTGCTGGCGCGCAGCCCGGCCGCCGCGGAGCACATCGTCGAGTTCGTCGCAGGGCGTTAGGGCGCGAGGACGCGGTTGTCGATGAGCCGCGTCTTCCCGAGCCACGCCGCGATCAGCAGGCAGCCGGGCCGATCGAGCCGCTCGATCGGCTGCAGCGTGACCGCGTCGACGAGCTCGACGTAGTCCATGCGATCGGTGCTGGGATCGAGCTCCGAGCGGCAGACCTTCACGATCGCGCCGGCCTGGCGCTCGCCGGCCCGGACCGCGCGCTCGGCGGCGTCGAGGCCGCGGGAGAGCGACAGCGCGCGCCCGCGCTCGTCGGCGGAGAGGAAGGCATTGCGCGAGGACATCGCGAGGCCGTCGGGCTCGCGCACGATCGGGCGGCCGAGGATCTCGGTCGTCGCGTCGAGCTCGAGATCGCGCGCCATCTGCCGGATCACGGCGAGCTGCTGGAAGTCCTTCTCGCCGAAGAGCGCGAGATCGGGGCGGAAGAGCGAGAGCAGCTTGCAGACGATCGTCGCGACGCCGCGGAAGTGTCCCGGCCGGAGCGCGCCGCACAGCGGGACCGAGAGTCGCTCGACCTCGACCCAGGTCTGGAAGCCGTCGCGATAGACCTCTTCGGGCGGCGGCGCCCAGATGAAGTCAGCGCCTGCATGGCTGCACTTCGCGACGTCGCCGGCCAGATCGCGCGGATAGCGGGCGAGATCCTCGCTGGGTCCGAACTGCGTCGGGTTGACGAAGATCGTCACCGCGACCCGGCCGCAGCGCTGCTTGCCGGCCCGCACGAGCGAGAGGTGCCCCTCGTGCAGGGAGCCCATGGTCGGCACGAGCGCGAGCGACTCGCCGCGCGCGCGGATGGACGAGACGTACGAGAGCAGCTCGGCGCGGGTCGTCAGCACGGGCGCATTCGTCATGTGCGTCCCGTAGCACCTTTGTCGGCCGGCACGGAAATCCCGGGTCCTTCCGGGGCTGTGCACGTCGAGAGATCGTTCGCGGCGCTGGCGCGTGAAAGCCCGAAACCCTCTTCGGGAGTCGCCATGCACCGCCTCGTCCGCCTCGTCGTCCCGTTCCTCGTCGGCGCGCTCGCCGGCTGCAACAGCTCCTCCAACGCGCTCGCGCCGGCGTCGCCCGCCGAACCGCCGCGCGAGACCGCGCGCTCGATCAAGGACTTCGCGACGTCGGTGGAGGAGGCCAAGGCGCCCTCCTCCGCCCCTGTCACGACGGCCTCGCCCCCGTCGCCTCCGGCGATGCCGATGGGCGGCGAGAGGGGCGCCGGGCGGGGCGGCGGCGGCGTCGCCCTCGGGATCGGCGGGCTCGGCACCAAAGGCGACGCCGTCGGCGCGTCCACGGGCTACGCGGGGCCGAGCCGCTCACGCCCCGCGAAGCCCGGCGGGCTCGCGGAGCCGCGGCCGATCGAGGCCGACGGCCTCGACGACGCGGGGGGCAACACCCACGTCGATCACGGCGTGAACCCCTTCGTGGAGACCACGCGCGACGCGCTCTCGACCTTCGCCGTCGACGTCGACACCGCGAGCTACGCGCTCGCGCGGCGCACGCTCAAGCAGGGCGCGCTCCCGGTCGCGGGAGCGGTGCGCGTCGAAGAGTTCGTGAATTACTTCCGCTACGACGATCCGGGCCCGACGCAGGGCGTCTTCGCGGTCAACGCGGAGGCGGCGCCGTCGCCCTTCACGCCCGGTCGCCACCTGCTGCGCGTGAACCTGCAGGCGAAGCGCCTCGAGCCCGCCGAGCGCAAGCCCGCGTACCTCGTCTTCCTCGTCGACGTCTCCGGATCCATGAGCGCCGCCGACAAGCTCCCGCTCGCGAAGCGCTCCCTGCGGATCCTCGTCGACTCGCTGCGCGCGGACGATCACGTCGCGCTCGTCACGTACGCGTCGGGCACGCGCGTGGTGCTCCCGCCGACGCCGGTCACCGAGAAGGCGGCGATCCACGAGGCGATCGAGGCGCTCACGAGCGGCGGCTCCACCGCGATGAGCTCCGGCGTGGATCTCGCCTACGATCTCGCGATCCGCGGCGTGCGCAGCGGCAATACCTCCCGCGTCATCGTGCTCTCCGACGGCGACGCCAACGTCGGTCCCTCGAACCACGAGGCGATCCTCGCGAACATCGCGGCCCGGGCGCGCGAGGGTGTCACGCTCACGACCGTCGGCTTCGGCATGGGCAACTACCGCGACAACCTGATGGAGCAGCTCGCCGACAAGGGCAACGGGCAGTCGCTCTACGTCGACTCGCTCTCCGAGGCGAAGCGCGTCTTCCAGGAGAAGCTCGCCGGCACGCTCGAGGTCGTCGCGCAGGACGTGAAGATCCAGGTCGAGTTCGCGCCGGAGCGGGTGGTGCGCTACCGCCTCGTCGGCTACGAGAACCGCGACGTCGCCGACGTCGACTTCCGCAACGACCGCGTCGACGCCGGCGAGATCGGCGCGGGCCACGCGGTCACCGCGATCTACGAGCTCGAGCTGCGCGACGGCACCGGCGGCATCGGCACGATCCGCGTGCGCGCCAAGCAGCCCCGCCACGAGACGGCGAACGAGCTCGCGGTC
>CAYHCR010000530.1:0-3696 GCA_964354895.1 uncultured Myxococcales bacterium
ATCGCCTCCGCCTGCGACGCCCCGCCCCCCGGCACCGCGGGCCCGACGGAGGCCGCCTTCGCGACGGCGGCGCGCGAGTACGCCGTCCCCGTCGAGCTGCTCAAGGCGACCGCGTGGGTCGAGACGCGCTTCCTCTTCCGCGCCGGCGAGGCGTCGATCGACGGCGGCTACGGCCCGATGCACCTCTCGGAGGCCGACGGCTCGCTGCCGGCCGCGATGGAGCTCACGGGGCTCTCGCGCGAGGCGCTCACGACCGAGCTGCCGGCGAACCTGCGCGGCGGCGCGGCGCTGCTGCGGGCGCAGGCGGACGTCGTCTTCCCCGCCTACCCGGCGCTGCGCGAGGCGGCGCTCTCCGACTGGTACGACGTCGTCACGCGCCGCACCGGCTTCGACAACCTTCGACTGGCAGAGCTGCACGCAAACCGGATCTTCCACGCGATCGAGCACGGCGCCGATCGCACGCTCGCGAGCGGCGAGCGCGTGCGGCTCGTCCCGACCCTCGTGCAGCTCCGCAATAAGCGGGCCTTCGGCGAGACCCGGCAGTTCGCCGGCCTCGACGGCTACGGCCCGGCGGTCTGGGATCCGGCGAACGTCGGCAACTACACGCGCGGCCGCGGCGGCGACACGATCGACTCGGTCGTGATCCACACGGTGCAGGGCAGCTATGCGGGCTGCATCTCGTGGTTCCAGAACCCCTCCTCCAACGTCTCCTCGCACTACGTCGTCTCGCAGGACGGAGACGTCACGCAGATGGTCGCGCACGCCGACACCGCGTGGCACGCGGGCGGCAGTTACAACTCGCGCTCCATCGGCATCGAGCACGAGGGCTTCGTCGACGATCCCGCCTGGGCGACGCCGGCGCTCTACGAGGCCTCGGCGGCGCTCACGCGCTGGACCGCGGATCGGCACGGCTTCCCGAAGGACCGCGCGCACATCCTCGGCCACGTCGAGATCCCGAACGCGACGCACACCGACCCGGGGCCGCACTGGAACTGGGGCACCTACATGGGCCTCGTGACGAACGGCGCGGCGACGCCGGACACGGGCGTGCTGCGCGGCGTCGTCTACGTCGATCCCGACACGGGCGCGCGGATCCCCGGCGCGACGGTCCGGCTGAGCGACGGCTCTTCGACGACGACCGACGCGACGGGCTCCTTCCGCTTCGACGTCGCGGCCGGTCCCTACACCGTCACGGCGGAGGCGGCGGGCTACGGCCGCGCGCAGGTCGAGCGCGTGGTCACCGCGGGCGGGGAGACGTGGGGCTCGGTGGGGCTGCGACCGGCGGCGCCGACGGGCATCTACCGGGGCACGGTCTTCGAGCTGCTCGCGGGCGATCCCTGCCGCGGCGACGAGGAGCTCACGTGCGACATGGCGACGAAGCTCGACGGCGCGACGGTCGTCTTCTCGAATGGAGCGCAGAGCTTCACGATCGAGTCGGGGCGCAGCAACGACCAGAGCACCGTGCTCGGCGGCGGGCGGATCTGGATCGAGCTGCCGGCCGGGAGCTGGACGGCGACCGCCTCGCTCGCGGGCTACGAGACCAACACGAGGACGCGTGAGGTCGTCGCGGGGCAGGAGAGCTGGGGCTCGATCGGGATCCTCCCGGCGGGCGCCGTCGATCACGTCGCGCCGATCGTCACGATCGAGAGCCCGCTCGACGGGACCGTGGTGAACGATCTGGCAGAGCTGCCCGTGCGTGGCTCGGTGCAGGACGGCTCCATGCCGGCGACCGTGCTCGTGGGCGGCGCGTCGGTGCCGCTCGTCGGCGGCCGCTTCGACGCGACCGTCACGCTCGTCGACGGCGCAAACGTGCTCACGGTCGTCGCGATCGACACGGCGGGCAACGAGGGGCGCGCGAGCGTGACGGTGACGTACGACGCGCCGACGAGCGGCGTGGCCGGGTTCGTCTTTCAGGCGCCCGACGAGGCGGCGCGGCTGCAGGGCGCGCAGGTCGAGCTCGCGCAGGACGGCGTGACGGCCACGTCGATCGAGACCGGCGCGGACGGCGCGTTCCAGCTCGACGTGCCGCCGGGCGAGTGGGTCGTGACGGTCCGCGCGGCGGGCCACCGGACGCACGCCGAGACGCTGACGGTCGTCGCCGGTGGTCGGCTGCAGGCGCGCTTCGGCCTCCAGCCTGGTGAGGACGCCGCGCCGTTCCTCGAGCTCACCTCGCCGGAAGATGGCGCAGAGCTCGCGGCCGCGGAGGTGGTCGTGACGGGCGTCGTCAGCGAGCGGGACGGCGTGCTCACGGTCAACGGCGTGCCGGCGACGATCGGCGGAGAGTCCGGGGGCGAGCGCGGCGGCTACGGCTTCTTCGCGACGATCCCGCTGGCGCCGGGCGTGAACGTCATCGAGGCGCGGCTCGTGAAGGGCGCGCTCGAGCTGACGGCGACGCGGGAGCTCGTGCGGATCACGCTGGGGGACGGCGGCGGCGACAGCGCGTCGAACGCGTCCGACGAAGGCGGCTGCTCCCACGGGGGCGGCGCGGCCTCGCCGCTGGCGCTGCTGGGGATCGCGCTGGCGCTCCTGCGGCGGCGGCCGACCGGGCAGGCCTGACCGCCGCCGGGTCGCCCCCTTTGGAATCAACCCGCGCGGCGGCCTATGGTGCCGGATCCTCCGGATCATCGGAGGCTCACGCAAGCGGGGAACACATGAACCTGTCTCGACTCTCTCTCTCTGTTCTGGCCGCGCTGGCCCTCGCGGCCACGCTCGTCGCCTGCGACGACGCAGCCACCGACGAAGGCGCCGCGGACGGCCCGAAGCCCGACTCCACCGAGGCGCTCATCACGGCCGCCACCGGTGGCGCGGTCACGCTCGACGACGGCGCGGGCGTCAACGTCCCGGCCGGCGCGCTCGCCGCGGACACGACCCTCACGATCGAGTCGACCGAGCCGGCGGGCCTGCCCGACGCCGCCGGGCTGCGCGGCCTGCTCTACGACTTCGGCCCGAACGGCACGACGTTCCTGATGCCCGTCGCGCTGACGCTCCCGAAGCCGGGCGCGCCGGCGGCCGGCGAGACGATCGTCCTCTCCTGGCTCGACGAGACGTCGAACACCTGGGTCGATCTCCCCACGACGGTCTCTGGCGACACCGTCACCGCCCCGGTCGATCACTTCACGCGCTTCATCGTCCGGTTCCGGCCGGGCGCGCTCCCCGGCGAGTGCGAGTTCACGGCCTGCGGCGGTGACGCGGTCGGCACCTGGACGCTCGACTCCGCCTGCGTCGACATCGACGACAACCCCTTCGCGGAGCAGTGCCCGACCGCCACGTTCACGATCGAGCTGACGGGCGCGACCGGCAGCCTCGAGATCGGCGGCGACGCCAGCTACACCGTCGACTTTCACTTCACCGGCGCGCTGAGCTACACGCTGCCGGCCGCGTGCGGGGTCCCCGCGAACTGCGCCGACATGAGCGACGCGGAGAACGGCACGACCTGCGCCGTGGCAGCTGGCGGCGACGGGTGCACCTGCACGCAGCCGATCACCGACGATAACCAGGTCCCCGAGACGGGCACCTACACGACGGATGGCAACACGATCACCACGACCAGCTCGGAGGCCGGCAGCACGCCGAGCGTGGCCGAGTACTGCGTCGACGGCAACGTGCTCAAGGTCCGCTTCTCCAGCGGCAGCGGGCAGTCGCAGATCGTCACGCTGACGAAGTAGCGGCCTCGCCGTCCCGCGACGCCTGCGGGAC
>CAYHCR010000531.1:0-3676 GCA_964354895.1 uncultured Myxococcales bacterium
GAGAGCAACACGGTCCCCTCCGTCGTCGCGCTCTCCGGCAGCGGCGGCGTCACGGTGCCCTGCGTGCTCGAGGCGACCCCGCCGGCGCTCGGCTTCGGCGTGCTCACGCCGGGCCAGACCGCCGCACGCGCGATCGGCTTCCGCGCGGTGCAGCCACCCTGCCGGATCGGGAACGTCTCGCTCGAGCCGGGCTCGCACGTCGGCTACCGCGGCGATGTCTGGCCGGGCGAGACCACGCTGACCGATCCCGCCGTGCAGCTCGTCTTCGGCGTGACGCTCGACGCCGGTGCGGGCGCGGAGTCCTTCCAGGGCGCGGTCATCGTCACCGAGGCCGGCACCGGCGCGGTGCTGGTGCGGGTGCCGCTCGCCGCCGGCGGCTGCCTCGCCGTCGACGGCCAGGGGCGCTGCGAGGCGGCGACCGAGCCCGCGTACGTCCACGACGCCAAGGACCTCTCGTCGTTCGATCCGGCGCCCGGCACCACCGCGCCGATCGGCCGCTTCGACTGGGCGGGCGGGACGACGCCGACGATCACCGACGTCGCGATCGATCGGGCCGGCACGATGTTCGCCGTGGGCGGCGCCGCGCTCTACCGCGTCGACCCGCGCTCCGCCGAGCTCACGCTGGTCGGCGACGCCGACGCCGACGCGATGGGCCTGACCGCGCTGCCGGACGGGCGGCTGGTGCTCGCCGCAGACGGTCTCGTCGTGCTCGACCCGGTCAGCGCGGTGGTCCGTCGCCAGCTCGTGCCGGCGGGCCTGTACCTGACGGCGGGCGACATCATCGCGCTGCCGGACGGCTTCCTCTATTGGAGCGTCGAGGGCGCGACGAACGATCTGCTGATCCGGGTCGATCCCTCGACCGGCGACACGCTCGAGGTCGGAGATCTGGGCGAGGCCGGCGTCTTCGGCCTCGGCTACGCGTACGGCGAGCTCTTCGGCTTCACGCGCGCCGGCGAGGTGATCACGATCGATCCGGCGAACGCCGCGATCCTGCAGCGGCGCACCGTCACGACCGCGTACTGGGGCGCAGCGACGAACCCGGTCCTCTGGTAGCGGAGGCGCGGCCTTCGGCGAACGGCTGGTCAACCCTCCGCGAGCTCGACGAGCTCGTCGAGCGCGTCGTCATCGAACTCGTCGAGGCCGAGCGTCGTGAGCTCGTCCTCGTCCTCCGCCCCGTCCTCGTCGCCGAGCGCGGCGAGCCACGCCGCGTCGTCTCCGGGCGGGAGCAGCTGCGCAGGTGTCTGGGCCGGCGCGAGCAGCAGCCAGGCCGCCGCCGCCGCCGCTGCCGCGACCCCGAGGCCCGCGAGCCCGAAGCTCCGGACGAGGCGCCGCGTCCGGCGGGACCTCGTCGCCGCCTCGACCGTCGCCGCGACGAAGGCGCCTGCGGGACCGGGGCGGGGCGCGGTCGCCTGCAGTTCGACGAGCAGCGCGCGCAGCGCCGTCAGCTCTGCGGCGCACGAGGGACAGCTCCGCAGGTGTGTCTCCAGCGCCTGCCGCGCCTCGCCCTCGAGCGCGTCGCTCGCGTGGAGCGCGAGCCCCTCTTCGTGCGTCGTGCAGCTCATCGGGGCGCTCCCAGCCGCTCGCGCAGCTTCTTGAGGCCGAGGTGGAAGCTCACCTTGGCCGCGTTCTCGGTGATGCCCAGCGCGGTCGCGATCGCCGCGAACGGCAGCTCGCCGTCGATCCGCAGCGAGACGACCTCCCGCTGGCGGCCGGGCAGCTCTGCCACCGCGCGTCGCAGCGCGGCCCGCCGCCGCTCCTCATCGAGCCGCGCGTCGGGATCGTCCGCGGGCGCGGCCGGCTCGTCCCCCGCGTCCGGGAGCGGCGAGAAGCGCGCGTGATCACGCAGGTGATTTCGCGCGATGTTCGCGACGATCGCCACGACCCATCCGCCGAAGTCCTCCTCGCCGCGGAGCGTCGCGAGCCCCGCGAGCGCCCGCACGAACGCCCGCTGCGCCAGCTCGTCGGCGGTGTCCCGGTCGCCGACGAGCCGCAGCGCCACGCTGCGCACGCGCCGCTCGTGGCGCCGCACGAGCCCCTCGAACGCCCGCGCCTCGCCGCGCCGCGACGCAGCCACGAGCAGCTCGTCGGAGATCGTCCCGGTCGCGTCGATCGTCGCCTCCATCCGGAGCAGACCCGGCAGGCCCCGGCGAGGTTAGCGCGGCCGGGTCGGCACACCCCTGCGTGCCGCAGCGCGTTGACGGGCGCGCCGGCCGGGCCGCAGAGTCCCCGGCCATGCTCGACCTCAAGAACGTCATCGCGAATTTCGACGCTGTCGCCGCCCGCCTCGGCCGTCGGGGCGGCGCCCTCGATCTCACGGGGCTGCAGGCGCTCGCCCGTCGCCGGAAAGAGCTGCTCTTCGAGTCCGAGACGCTGCGCCAGCGGCAGAACGCGGCGAACGAGGAGATGCGGGCGCTCGCGAAGCAGGGCGGCGACGCGCTGGCGCTCAAGCGCGCGGAGCTCAAGGAGCTCTCCGGCCGCGTGAAGGCGCTCGAGGCGCCGCTCGCGCAGATCGAGGCGGAGCTGGAGAAGGCGCTGCTCTTCACGCCGAACACGCCGCTCGATGGGGTGCCCGACGGCGCGGACGCGACCTCGAACGTCGTGGTGAAGACGTGGGGCGAGCGACCGACCTACGCCTTCGCGCCCCGCACGCACGACGTGCTGGGCGAGGCGCTGGGGCTGCTCGACTTCGACCGGGCCGCAAAGCTGTCCGGCGCGCGCTTCGCGGTGCTCAAGGGCGGGCTCGCGCAGCTCGAGCGGGCGCTCGTCAGCTTCATGCTCGATGTCCACACCGCCCGCGGCTACACCGAGATCCTGCCGCCGTACCTCGTCAACCGCGCCTCGATGACGGGCACCGGACAGCTGCCGAAGTTCGAGGAGGACGCCTTCAAGACGCGCGAGGAGCGCGCGGAGGACGAGCTCTTCCTGATCCCGACGGCCGAGGTGCCGGTCACGAACCTCCACCGCGACGAGATCCTCGACGGTGCGCAGCTCCCCATCCGCTACTGCGCCTTCACGCCCTGCTTCCGTCGCGAGGCGGGCAGCTACGGCAAGGACACCAAGGGGCTCATCCGGCAGCACCAGTTCCACAAGGTCGAGCTCGTCAAGTTCTGCCGGCCCGAGGAGAGCGAGGCGGAGCTCGAGGCGCTGACGAACGACGCCGAGGAGATCCTCCGGCGGCTCGGCCTGCACCACCGGCGCATCGAGCTGTGCGCCGGTGACCTCGGGTTCTCCTCGGCGCACACGTTCGATCTCGAGGTCTGGCTGCCGGGCCAGGGCGCCTTCCGCGAGATCAGCTCCTGCTCGAGCTTCGAGGACTACCAGGCGCGGCGCGCGAAGATCCGCTTCCGCGAGGGCCCCGACGGCAAGCCGCGGCTGGTGCATACGATCAACGGCTCCGGCCTCGCGGTCGGGCGGACGGTCGTGGCGATCCTCGAGCAGGGCCAGCGCGAGGACGGCTCCATCGCGCTGCCGGAGGTGCTCTGGCCCTACCTGGGCGGGCGGAAGGAGCTTCGGCGGGGCTGACGAGCGCGCGATCCTCCTCGCGATCGGATCGCGCTTGCTCACGTGAGCGGCCTTTGCTATGAAGCCGCGCTCGCCGGGAGGAAGCAGAGATTCCATCCGGCGGGTCCCCGTGAGGGAGCGTTGGAGGAGTGGCCGAGCGGTCGATGGCGGCGGG
>CAYHCR010000532.1:0-3676 GCA_964354895.1 uncultured Myxococcales bacterium
GCCTTCGAGCGCCAGCACGAACTCGGAGCCCGAGAACGAGCGGGTCTGGGCGTCGCCGCCGTCCGGCGTGATCACAGCCTCCTGGCTGTACGACTTGAAGCCGATGCCGATCAGCGGCGTGAAGCCGAACGGCAGGTCGTAGCCGATGCGGATGTCGCCGTTCGGGTTCCCACCGCCGAAGCCACCGGCGAAGGTCCCCGCGCTGGCGTTCATGCCGCTCGGGCCGACGAGGTTGAAGTCACGCTGCAGCGACGCCTCGAACCGCACACCCTTGGTCTTGGCAGCGGAGGCCGGAGCGGCGACAGAGACGAGTGCACCGGCGAGCACGCAGGCCAGCGCCATGCGAATCTTCATGGACGTATTCTCCCGTACGAATGCTGCGTTGCAGGTGGTGCCGGCTTCGCGCCCTCGCGATCCAGCCCCCTCACCATTGGTATCCGCGCCTACAGCAGGATGCGCGGGCGCGGGCTTCCTATCACAAAATCCACCGCTGTCCACGCCGATCCGCCCTGCTTCTCCACACGAGGTGGCGCGCCCCGGCGCGGGGCCTTCGAAAACGGTCTGCGAAAAAAACGGCGGGCCGGCTCTCTCGAACCGGCCCGCCTTGTTGGTGGAGCAGTGGGGGATCGAACCCCAGACCTCCGCAATGCCATTGCGGCGCTCTCCCAGCTGAGCTACTGCCCCACAAGTTCTTCGACTGCGCCCCATCCTGCTAGGGCTCGTCATCCTCCCGGCGGACCTTCTTCGCCGGGCCCTTCGTCGGCTTCCGAGCAGGCCGAGCCGGCTCCTCCGACGCCGCTTCCTCTGCTTCCGACTCGTCGTCGCGATCGTCTTCGTCGTCGAGCAGCTCGTCCGGGTCATCTTCCCCCCGGGTCGCAGCCACCTCGTCCCGACCTCGGACCGCGGCGTCCGTCTCCCGCCGCTCCTCGGCCTCCGCCCGGACATGGGCGATCTCGTCTTCCTGCCGCGCGAGCTTCGACTCCAGCTCCTTCACTCGCGCCACCAGCTCGCCCAGGCCCTCCGGCAGCTCCAGCCGTCCCTCGTCGATGCGATCGAAGACCGCCTCGCCGAGCTCCAGCAGCAGCTTGTCCCGCTCGCGCCGCAGGAAGGATGCGTCCAGCTTGATCTTGCCGACCTGCGAGGTCCGGACGACGACGTCCTTCACCTCACCGATCGCTTCCACGGCGCGCTCGAAGAACGACTCGAACTGCCGCTTCACTTCATCCCCGTCGAGGCTGCCCGGCTGGCGTGCCATCGTGCCTCCTCGACGAACGCGGCGCGGCTTCTACGACACGTCGCCATGGCTGTCAACGAACAACGGCAGTCAACAACGATTGGTGGCCCGCCTCGGACTCGAACCGAGATGGGGTTGCCCCCGCGCGATTTTGAGTCGCGTGCGTATACCGATTCCGCCAGCAGGCCGTCCCCGCTCGTTTACAAGCCCGAGCCTCCCTCGTCAACGACGCCCGCGGCCCTTGGGCGGCGGCCGGCCCTTGCCCTTCCCGGCGGCGCCCGGACGGCGATCATAGGGCTTCGGCGGTCCCGACTTCGGCCGCCGCACGGGCGTCCGCGTCGCGGGCTTGGCCGCCCCCGCAGAGCGATCCGCAGAGCTGCTCGCCGACTCGAGGCCGAGCTCGATCTCGCGCGCGCCGGCCGAGACGCGGAGGATCCGCACGCGGACCTCATCGCCGAGCGAGAGCACGCCGCCGCCGTAGTGGAGCTGCTGCACCTCCTCGTCGAGCTCGACGTGGTAGCCGAGCGCCTCGAGCGGGAGCAGCCCCTCGACGCCGCTGCCCTCGAGCGCGACGCGCGCGCCGACGTCCGTGACGGAGCTGACGAAGCCATCGACGAGCGCCCCTACCCGCTCGCTGAAGTAGACGCAGCCGAAGTACCGGTCGATGTCGCGCTCGGCGAGCATCGCGGCCCGCTCGCGCTCGCTCGACTGCGCGGCGACGTCGGACAGCTGTGCGGCAGGCGTGACGCGCCCCGCCTCCTCCTCGTCGAGCAGCCGGTGCACGACCAGGTCCGGGTAGCGCCGGATCGGCGAGGTGAAGTGCAGGTAGTCATCGGCCGCGAGTCCGAAGTGGCCGAGCGGCTCGTGGCCGTAGACCGCCTGCATCATGGAGCGCAGCAGCATCTGGTGCAGGGCGCGGCGCGTCGGCGCAGGCGCGTCCTCGAGCGAGCGCAGGTAGGCGCCCATCGTCTTGCCGCTGATGCCGCCGGTCGTGGGGAAGGGCCGGCCCTGCGCCGCGGCGATGCCGGCGAAGCGCTCGAGCTTGGCCGGATCCGGCTTGCCGTGCGTGCGGAAGACCGACGGCTTGTCGCGCGAGGAGAAGTGCCGCGCGACCGCCTCGTTGGCCGCCAGCATCAGCTCCTCGATCAGCCGGTGCGCGAAGAGCCGCTCGCGCGCCTTGACGTCGACGGGGCGCAGCTTTGCGTCCAGCACGATCTTCGGCTCGGGCAGATCAAAGTCGAGGGCGCCGCGCTCGAGCCGGTGGGCGAGCAGCTTCTTGGCCGCCTCCGCCGCCGTGCGCAGGGGCTCGGCGACGTGCGAGAGCTCGGGCACCTCTGCGCCATCGAGCAGCCGCTGGACCTGCTCGTAGGTGCAGCGCGCGCGGGAGTGCATCACGGCGCGAAAGACCCGCTCCTTGCGCGGCTTTCCATGCTCGTCGAGCTCGAGCTCCACGACGCGGCAGAGGCGATCCTCGGCCGGGTTGAGCGAGCAGATCCCGTTGCTGAGCCGCTCGGGGAGCATCGGCAGGACGTGGTTCGGAAAGTAGACGCTCGTGCCGCGGCGGCGCGCCTCGTCGTCGATCGGCGTGCCGGCGCGGACGTAATGCGCGACGTCGGCGACCGCGACCCAGAGGCGGAAGCCACGGCCCAGGCGCTCCACGAAGACGGCGTCGTCGAAGTCGCGGGCGTCGGCGCCGTCGATCGTGACGAGCGGCAGGCGCGTGAGATCCTCGCGGCCGACGCGGTCCTCGGGCAGCACGCGATCCGGCAGCGTGAAGGCCTGCTCGCGGACCTCGGCCGGAAAGTCTTCGGCGAAGCCGTGGCGATAGGCGACGGAGAGGACCTCGACGAGCGGATCGCCGACGGCGCCGATCACCGCCTCGACGGAGACGCGCATCGGCTCGCGGCCGGCCGGGAAGCTGGAGATCCTCGCGCGCACGACCTCGCCCTCGCGCGCGGTCGAGCCCGGCTCACACACGATGAGGGGCGGGAGCGTCGGATCGACGGGCTGGACCCAGCTCTCCGCGCCGCGGCGGCGGAAGGTGCCGGCGACGTGGCGGCGGCCGCGCTCGACGATCCCGAGGAGCTCACCTGCGGACCTTCCGTCGCGTCCGGGGACGATCTTGACGCGCACGACGTCGCCGTCGAGCAGGCCCATCGTCTGGTTCGGCGGGAGGAAGACGTCGCCGTTCGTCGCGCCGCCGCGGATCGCGACGAAGCCGTAGCCCTCGGGGCGCAGCGTGAGGCGGCCGACGGCATCGCCGCCTTTGCCGGGACGTGCGGCCGGCGGGGTGGCGCCACGCGAGCGCGGCGGCGGAGGCGTCGTCGAGGGCGCAGGCGACACCGGCGGCGGGCCGGCGCGGCGGAAGTGCTTCTCCTCCTTGACGAGCGTGCCCTCGGCGACCATCGCGCGGAGGGCGCGTTTGGTCTCGGTGAGCGTGCT
>CAYHCR010000533.1:0-3675 GCA_964354895.1 uncultured Myxococcales bacterium
TCATGCGGAGCAGGATCGCAGGTGCGGCGAGCGGTGGCGATCCCATATTTCGGACAGATCTTCAGCAGCGGAGCGCGACGGCGACGCGCTCGCCGGATGGGTCGATTCTCGCGAGCAGTGGTGGGTCGGATGTCGGGAGCGGGGAAGCTTTCGACGTCGTCGAAGATCCACTCCTCCACAATCACGCCCTCGACGCCGAGGAGCCGTCTCCATTCGCCGCCCACGGACGCCACGTCTTCCCTCGCGCTGGACTCGTGCCTCGACAACACGAATCCTGTGCGAAAGGCTTGGCGTCCGCTTCTTTTCGTCGATCAGGCGACCCGCGGAAGCGTCATGGGCGCCCGAAACACCCGCGCAAGCCAAGGCCCCGGGTCAATCGTGGCTTCGCGCCACGAGCCGAGGTCGGAGGGCATGTCTCGACCGCACGGGTGATCAAGGATGGACTGGTTCGTTCACCTTGAAAGGGATGGCCCTGAGACCGGGTCAGTCACCTACGCCGATGATCCTCGGCTGCTCCCGCGGCGGCGCGGGCTGCGTCGCGCGCCACCACGTCGCGAACGCAATAAACGCGATCACCGCAAACAACGTCACGAGGAAGACGGTCTTGAAGCGCCGCCGGTCCTGCTTCTCGTCGCGGATGAGCGCGGCATACTCCGGGATCGAGCCGATCCGCCGCCAGCGCTCCGAGCCATCGAGCCGGATCTGGTCGTCGGCGTCGAGGAAGCCCTGCCGGAAGAGCAGGACCATCTGGGTGCCCGCGACGATCGTCAGCTCGGTCCCGTCGCCGGTCTTCACGAAGTACTTCACGCGCCGCCCACCTCGCTCGCGAGCGGCAGGGCGGGGCCGGCCGCGGCGCCGAGTTCGCGGCCGATCGCCTCGGCGATGCGGAGCCCGTCGACGGCCGCCGACACGATTCCGCCCGCCCAGCCGGCGCCCTCGCCGCAGGGGTAGAGCCCCGGGCAGCCGATCGCCTGCAGGTCGTCGCCGCGATCGATCCGCAGCGGCGCGCTCGTGCGCGACTCGAGCGCGATGAGCAGCGCGTCCTCCGTGGAGGCGTATCCACGCAACTTCCGGTCGAAGCCGCGCAGCGCGGCCTTGAGCGTGGACGTGACGTGGGTGGGCAGCAGCGCGGTGAGGTCGGCGCTCGTGAGCCCCGGCCGGTAGGACGAGCGGGGGAGCGAGGGGGAGAGCCGGCCGGCGAGGTAATCGGGGATGCGCTGGGCCGGCGCCTGGTAGCCGCCGGCGCCGAGCGCGAACGCCGCCTCCTCCCACTTGCGCTGGAAACGGAGCCCCGCCAGCGCGTCGGTGCCGCAGCCGTCGCGCTCGAAGTCCTGGAGCGAGACGGCGACGACGACGCCGGAATTGGCCCACGCAGAGCTGCGCGTGGAGTTCGACATGCCGTTGACGCAGAGCTTGCCGGCCTCCGTCGGCGTCGGGACGACGATGCCGCCGGGACACATGCAGAAGGTGTAGACGCCGCGCTTCTTGCCTTCGCAGGTCGGGTTCTCGGCGAGCCGGTAGTCGGCCGGCGGGAGCTGGGGGTGGCCGGCCGCGGCGCCGTACTGGGCCTGGTCGACGAGCGCCTGCGGGTGCTCCGCGCGGAAGCCGATCGCGAAGGGCTTGGCGATGAGCCGCAGTCTTCCGGTCTCGTGAAACGTCTCGTAGAGATCGCGCGCCGAGTTGCCGGGGGCGAGGATGACCCGATCCGAGCGCAGCTCTGCGCCGTCCTGCAGCCGAACGCCGACGCATCGGCCGGCCTCGTCGGTGAGCAGGTCCGTCACCTTTGCGTCGAAGCGAACCTCGCAGCCGTGGCTCGTGAGGTGCTCCCGCAGCCGCGTGACGGCGCCGGGCAGCAGATCGGAGCCGATGTGAGGCTTGGCGTCGGAGAGGATCCCATCTGGCGCGCCGAACCGCGCGAAGGTCTCGACGACCTTGCGGACGGCCGGGTGCGAGATGCGGGTCGTGAGCTTGCCGTCGGTGTATGCGCCCGCGCCGCCCTCGCCGAAGTTCATGTTCGACTCGGGATCGAGCGTGCCGTCCTTGCCGAGCTGCGCGACGTCCCGCCGACGCGGACCGATCGGCTTGCCCCGCTCGAGCAGCAGGCAGGCCACGCCGCGCTCGACGAGGCCGAGCGCCGCGAACAGTCCTGCGGGTCCGGTGCCGACGACGATCGGCCGGGAGGCGGGCGCCGAGCGGACCTGCGGGATCTTCGGTTCGACGGGGGCGAGCGAGAGATCCGGGCCGTCCTCGAGCGCGTTTCCCTCTTCGTCCGGCAGCTCGAGCTCGACGACGTAGAGCGAGCGCGGATGGCCCTTCTTGCGGCAGTCGAGCGATCGCTTGACGACCACGAAGGAGGGGACGGCCTCGACGGGGCGATGGAGGCGCGTCGCGATCCGAGCGCGCAGGGCGTCCTCGGGTTCGTCGAGCCAGACGGCGAGATCAGAGATTCGGAGGCGCACGCGGCAGCCTGTACCGCGGCAGGGTGGGCGCTGTCAGCAGCCCATGCGACCGGCGCGCGCGATGGCCCGGGCGTTGCGGCGTGAGACGCGGCCGTACAGCCAGAGCGCGAGCGCGCCCAGGGCAGAGAGGCCGAGCACGATCCCGAGCGGAAGAGCGGACTCCATGCAGCACCTCCGGACCGCCCCCGGCTTCGGGGCGGTCGACGCTTCGTTACGTCAGCCGTGTCCGGGGGTGATCTCGGCCGGCGGGTGACCACGCAGATCGCGGGTGACGAGGTCGATGAGCTCCGTCGACGCCGCGAGGATCTGGTTGTGCGTGAAGCCGCCGTCGTGGAGTTCCTTGTAGAACGAGCGCGCCAGGATCCGCGCCGACTTGGGATCGGCCGTACCGCCTACGAGGCCCTGCGCCTTCGCTTCGATCATCTTTTCGGGAACCATATTGCGGTTCGCCTCCTGCGCTGCGTGCGCCGGGAGCGAAGTAGCAACCGCCGGGCCACCCAGCCCCCGAAATTGAAAAAGCCCTTGGATGGCGGATGGATATAGGTTGTGGTGAGGTGTGGGTGCGCAAATAGTGCGCAGCCAGGTGCCACCGCGGGTTCGCGATCTCGTCCGTTCGAGCGGACGAGGTGTGAAGGCTCGTACGCACCTTCACTCACCTCGCCGGAGTTGCGCTTGACCGCGTCCGCGCGCGGCCCCTACAACGGCCCCGAACCCCATCGGAGGACCTGCCCCATGAAGTTCGCGATCAATGGTTTCGGCCGCATCGGCCGCTGCGTGCTGCGCGCCGCCATCGAGCGGAACGAGAAGGACGTCGAGATCGTCCTCGTGAACGATCTCGACGCGCCCGACGCGCTCGCCCACCTCTTTGCCTATGACTCCGTCCACGGCCGCTTCGGCGGCAAGGTCAAGGCGGTCGAGGGCGGCATCGAGGTCGACGGCAAGCTCGTGAAGGTCACGGCGCTCAAGGAGCCCGAGAAGCTCCCCCTCAAGGAGCTGGGCGTCGACGTGGTCATCGAGTGTACGGGCCGCTTCACCGAGCGTGAGGGCGCGACCAAGCTGCTGACCGCGGGCGCCCGCAAGGTCCTGATCTCGGCGCCTGCGAAGGGCGCCGATGCCACGATCTGCATGGGCATCAACCAGGAGATCTACGACGCGGCGAAGCACCACATCGTGTCGAACGCCTCCTGCACGCCGACCTGCCTCGCGCCGGTCGCGA
>CAYHCR010000534.1:0-3675 GCA_964354895.1 uncultured Myxococcales bacterium
CTCGCGGTGATCACGCCCTACGCCGCGCAGGCGGCGGCGATCGGCGATGCGCTGCGCGACACCGCCGTCGAGGTCGACACGATCGACGCCTTCCAGGGTCGGGAGAAGGACGCCATCCTCGTGTCGCTCGTACGCAGCAACGACGAGGGCCGACTCGGGTTCCTCGAGGACCTGCGCCGCCTCAACGTCTCGCTGACGCGGGCGCGGCGCCACCTCTTCGTCGTCGGCGACGCCGGCACGCTCGCGCGCCATCCGGCCTACGAAGCGCTCGTTCGGCGCGCCCAGGCGGACGGCGGCTACCGCACCGCGTGGGAGTGGCCGGCGCCCTGATCAACGCAGGGTGTGCTCGAGCTCGGCGCGGGCGTCAGTCGCTGCGTCGGCGTCGATCCGCCCCGCCGCCGCCAGCTCGTCGACGATCCGCAGGGCGCGCCGCCGGTAGCGCGGGGAGCGCGCGTGCGGCCCCCACCGCCGCGGCGCCGGCAGCATCGCCGCGAGCATCGCGCCCTGGGCGACGGTCAGCTCCCGCGCGCGTACGCCGAAGTGGGTCCGGGCCGCCGCCTCGATCCCGTAAACGCCGTCGCCCCACTCAGCGACGTTCAGGTAGAGCGTCAGGATCCGCTCCTTGCCGAGCTCCTTCTCGAGCGCGCGCGCGAGCAGCAGCTCCTTCGCTTTGCGAACGAGGCTCCGGTCGGTCGAGAGCCAGAGGTTCTTCGCGAGCTGCTGCGTGATGGTCGACGCGCCCCGGCCGAGCGCCCGCTCACGGGCCGCCTCCTCGAGCGCGATCCGGAGCTCCTCGCGGTCGATCCCGTCGTGCTCGTAGAAGCGCGCGTCCTCCGACGCGAGCACCGCGTCGACCGCCCGAGGCGCGATCTTTCCGAGCGCGACCCACTCGTGCCGCTCCCGCAGCTTGCGGCCTGCCTCGAGCGCCTCCGCGCGTCTCGCCTCGCGAAGCGACCACATGAGCGGGTTGGTCTCTCGAAGCGGCCCTGCGTCGGGCAGCAGCGCCAGTGGAACGCCGACGAGCCCGGTGAGGCCGACGAGCAGCGCCAGGCCGACGAGGGCCGAACGCACCAACCACCGTCGGCGCGCGAAGCGGCGGGTGGGGCGGCGAGGGCGGGGCGGGGTGCGGACCACGGGCCGCACCCTATACAGCCATCCTTCGCGCCGGCCGAGCCCCGGGCGGTGGACGAAGTCGGGAGCTTGCACCGATGAAAGCCCGGATTTCACAGATGAAACGCGCTGGCACCCCGAAGCTCTCCTGGTCGGCGCTCCCGAACCGCGTGATCGTGTTGTTTCACGCCGAATCGGGCGTCTCGCTGTGACTGGCATCACGTTTGCAAAATCAACGTGCAGGTAGGTCGAACGTGTGGATGGCCCCCCCCGCCGTCTCGCGATCTCGATCTGCCTGGTGCGCTTTCAGCGCGCCTTTGGGATTGCGACGGCGCACAGGACTCCCCCCGTTCGGTGCGTCGTCGCTCTCCCGTTTTTCGCCGCTCCGGCCCTGTCTCTCGCCGCTCCGGCCCTGTCGCCCGCTGCTTCGCGCCCGCTATTTGGCGCTTCGCTCTTCGGCGAACCCGCACACGCCTCGATCTTCGACCTGCTCGGTGCGGGTTCGCCGGTTGTCTCCGGCGGCGCAGCGACCGTCGTGCCCCGAGATCCGAGCGGCCCTGCTACCGTGCGACGCGGTAGCGCGTCCGGCTCTGGTGACCGGCCCGGTCTTCAAAACCGGTGTGGGGTGTCGAGAGACGCTCCGGGCGGGTTCGATTCCCGTGCGCTACCGCCACCCCTCCTCTTCACTCGGATGGCGCCCGGCCGGGACGCGCCCCGCGGCGCGGTCGCCCGGCGGCCGGTCGTCGGCGCCGTAGGGCGAGAGGATCGGCTCATACGTCTCGTGCGGCATGACCTCGCGCGGGGAACGGAAGTACTGCAGCGGCGAGGCGAAGAGGAAGTTCGAGACGCGGCCGGTGTAGAGGCAGGCGTAGTCCTCCACCTGCTCGCCGAAGCGACTGTTCTCGTTCCCCTCCTTGAAGAGCAGGCCCCAGGTCGCGTTCAGCCCCTCTTCGATCGTCCGCTCGAGCGTCTCGCAGCTCTCACTCACGGCGCGGTGCGATCTGCGGAGCTTGTCGAGCAGCGCCTTCGCGCCCCGGCGATCCTCGTCGAGCCCCGCCTCGCCGCGCGTCATCCGCCGCTCGAGCTGGTTGAGCGCGCCCTTCTGCTGGCCGAGCGCGTCCTCGAGCTTCGCCCGCAGCCGCTCCTGATCGACGAGCGAGCGCACGTCGAGGGCGTGGTGATCGAGGTGCGCGAGCTCCGCCTCGAGCTCGTGCACGACCATGCAGGTCCGCCACAGCGAGCGCTTCTTGCTCGCGAGGATGTCGCCGAAGATGTGGTCGCCCACGTAGAGGATCCGATCGCCGGCCACGCCCGCGAGCTGCTCGAAGTCGACGAGGTTGCCGCCCTGGTAGAGCCCGCCGCGCTCGAGCGAGCCCGCGACGCCGAGCGCGTGTCCCCGCTCGTCGAGCACCTGCAGCGGCGCCCGCTCGCTGAAGAAGTCCGGCTTGTGGCCGCCGACCACCACCCAGTCGAAGAAATCCCGCCACGACGGATACTCGGGCAGGACGCCGTCGAGCAGAAAGCGCATCACCGCGTCGGTGTAGTCGAGCAGCGAATTCGTCAGCAGAAAGAGCTTCTTCCCGCCGGAGCGGAGCTTGTGAAGCGCCGGCGCGAGCTCCGGATCGCGCACCACGTAGGCGCCGAGATCCGCCTGCACGACCGCCTTCAGCGAGCCGTCGCGATGGACCATGTCGATCGCCGCGCGGATGTCCTCGAAGAGCCGGCCGTAGTCGACGTGGTGGCCGTCAGCCTCGAGCCGGTCGATCGCGCCGGCGTAGAGATCGGCCTCGGGGAGCGCGAAGAGCGTGTCGAGCCAGTGGAACCGCGCGCTCTTGAGCTTGAACTTCTCGTCCCGATAGAGCCGCCGTCGCTCGTCGCGGTCGAGCGCCGTCCGACCGTGGTAGACGCGCCCGACGTGGCTGAAGCGGTCGCACTTGAGGAGGTTCCCGTGCTCCTTGTCGACGAAGAGCCCGCGCATCACGAAGTCGGGCTGGTAGGTCAGCGTGCGCAGGCTCTCGGGCCAGCCGTGCCGCTCGACGAGCCGGTCGCGCGTCAGCACGAACGAGAGCTCCTCCATCGACCGCAGCTGGTAGATCGCCAGCGTGTAGTCCATGTCGAAGCCGACGAGATCGATGTCCGCCAGCTTCAGGTTCCGATTGACGAAGATGCGGCGGGCGCGGGGGACGTCGGTGCGTCGGCTCGACCGCAGCGCGCGCTCCACATCGGGCTCGAGCGGGTGTGGCTCGCGGGCGTCAGACATTCCGCGAGCCTACGCCGGCGGCAGCGGCGATGCGCGGTCGACGCCGCCGTGGCACCATCGCCGCGATGACCCTTCGGCGCACGGCTTCCCAGGACGCGGACAGGCTGCGCGTGCGCGTCGCCGTGCTCGAGCAGCTCGTCGACGAGCTCGCGCGGCGGCTCGGCCGACTCGAGGGGAAGGATCGCAGGGTCCTGCTCGCGCGCGCGGGCGACGGTCGTGGACGCGCGCGGGTGCCCGTGCCGCCCAGCTGTCCGGGCTGCGCCACGACGGTGGTTGGCACCGCAGCCGCGCCGCAGGATGCCCCT
>CAYHCR010000535.1:0-3668 GCA_964354895.1 uncultured Myxococcales bacterium
GTCGGCGCCGCCGTCGATCGTGATGCGATCGAGGCCGTTTCCGGCATAGCTGCCCGCTGGGATCGAACCGGCCGCGCGGAGCTCGGCGTAGATCGGCCCCAGCGCCGCGCGCCGGATCGTGAGCGCGTCGGAGTCGTCGGTGAAGCGCGCGCCCTGCACGAGCGAGACGCCGTGGAGCTCCGAGCCGTCGATCGTGGTGTCGACGAGGCGCAGCAGCGGCTGCGACGCCCCGCCGTCGCCACGGACCTCGATCACGCCGCGGGCGTCGGTGAGGTCGGCGCTGCCGCCGCCGACCAGCGAGGCGTTGCGCAGCTCGACCTCGCCGCCGGTCGAGAAGATCGCGCCCCACGCCTCGGCCGGCTCGGCGCGGTCGAACGTGACGGGCGCCGCCGCGTTGCCGTCCGCGACGAGCTTGCCGCCCGCGTCGATCGAGAAGCCCTGCGCGGCGTGCAGGTGGATCTGCGTGCAGGGCTCGAGGGTCAACGTGGCGCCGGCGTGGATCATCACGGTGTAGCTGACGTGGTGGGGTCCGTCCGCCGCGGCCCAGACGGTGTCGACGGCGATCATGTCGCCCGCGTGCGTCGTGCCCGGACCGGTCGACGGCGTGCACGCACCGTCGCCCCCGGCGAGGACCTCGTCCGGATCGTCGGCGCAGGCGACGGACAGCATTGCAATCAACGCACAGCGGAGGCGGCGGTCCATGGGACTCCCATGAGCTTGCGGGCGGGAAAGTTCAGCAGCCTGCACGACGTCGGCGGCGGCCCGCAAGCGCCACCACGCCGACCGCGAGCCAGACCGGGCCCGCCGCGCCCCCCGCTCCGGCCCCGCAGCCGCAGCCGCCGACCGCCTGCGCCGCGCCCGCCGCCGGGGGTGGCGTCGCCGTCTCGCCGCCGGGACCGTCGCCACCCGCGCCAGGCTCGTCGCAGGCGTCCCCGACGCCGTCCGCATCCCCGTCGAGCTGCGCGGGATCCGCGACGTCCGGGCAGAGATCGCGCTCATCCGGCACGCCGTCTCCGTCTCGATCGCCCTCACACGCGTCGCCCGTGCCGTCGCCGTCCGCGTCAAGCTGTGCGGGATCCGCGACGTCGGGGCAGAGATCGTCCGAATCCCGCACGCCGTCCCCGTCTCGATCGCAGGCGTCGCCCACGCCGTCGCCGTTCCCGTCGCCCTGCGCCGGATCCGCGACGCCCGGGCAGACGTCCACGTCGTCGCACGCGCCGTCCCCGTCCGCGTCGTCGCCGGCGTCGCGCGGGCAGGTGTCGCAGGCGTCGCCGAAGCCGTCCCCGTCCGCGTCGGCCTGCGCCGGGTCCGCCACCACCGGGCAGAGATCGACTTCGCCGCAGACCCCGTCGCCGTCCTCGTCGTTCTTCGGATCCACGAGGCACGGGTCGCAGACATCGCCCACGCCGTCTCCGTCCGTATCTCGCTGCGCGGCGTCCGGCGCTGCAGGGCAGAGGTCGACGTCGCCGCAGACCCCGTCGCGATCGGCGTCGTTGGCGGGATCGTCCGCGCAGGCGTCGCAGGCGTCGCCGCGTCCGTCGAGATCGCGATCGAGCTGCGCGGCGTCCGGCACGTCGGGGCAGCGATCCACGTCGCCGCAGATCCCGTCGCCGTCGACGTCGCCGAGCGGGTCGGCGTCGCAGCGATCGCAGGCGTCCCCGAGCCCGTCGCCGTCGGAGTCCTCCTGGCTCGGATCGGGCGCGTTCGGGCAGTCATCGACGTCGCCGCAGATCCCGTCGCCGTCCAGGTCGTTCGCAGGATCCACGGGGCACGCGTCGCACGCGTCGCCGCGGCCATCCTGATCCCCGTCGGCCTGCGTGAGGTTCGCGACGTTCGGACAGTTGTCCCGATCCGCGCAGAGGCCGTCGCCGTCCGCGTCGTCCGCCGCGTCGTTCGCGCAGGCGTCACAGAGATCGCCCCGGCCGTCCGCGTCGGCGTCGAGCTGGCCCGGGTTCGCGAGCAGGGGACAGTTGTCCCGGTCCGCGCACCAGCCGTCCGCGTCGAGGTCGTCCTGCGGATCGAGCGGGCAGCCGTCGCAGGCGTCGCCCCGGCCGTCCGCGTCCCGGTCGAGCTGCGCGGGATCGGCGACCGTCGGACAGACGTCGACGTCCCCGCAGCGACCGTCCCCGTCCTCGTCGTTGCGGGGATCTCCGTCGCAGGCGTCGCAGGCGTCGCCGAGACCGTCCGAGTCCGCGTCGAGCTGGTTCGCGTTCGCCGTCAGCGGGCAGTTGTCGTCCGCGTCGAACACGAGATCGAGATCGGCGTCGCGGCGCAGCAGCAGCTCCGGCGCGGGCAACGGGCCGGTGTCTCCGTCGGGGCGCGCGTCGAAGGCGGCGACGTTCCAGACCGACGTGCGATCCGTCGCGACGGGGCCGACGGTCGCGTCGAAGACGAAGGTGGCGGCGGCGCCGACCGCGAGCGGGATCCCCGTGACGCGCAGCTCTGCAGGCGTCGAGGCGTCCACGCCCGCCGGCCGCTGGACCCAGCTCCAGCCGGACAGCCCTGCCGGGATCGCGTCCGCGAGCGTGACGACCCCGGGCGCGTTGCCCGTGTTCTCCAGGCGGATCGTGAAGCGCACGACGTCCCCGGCCGTAGGCGCGCCGTTGCCGTCGAGATCCTGCTGGAGCGCGACGAGCTTGCTGCTGCGCTGGCCGAGCACGGCCGCGTAGACGTTCACGCCGACGACCGAATAGACGAGCCACCACTTGTCGGTGCCGGCGCTCAGCGTGACGTCGACCTGCGTGTCGCCCGCGGTGAGCGCGCTCGTGAGATCGAAGCGATCGATGTCCACGCCGATCGTGTCGGTGCGCGCGGGGGTCACCGTGTTGATCGTGTGGTTCATCGGGTTGTTCGCCGGGTTCACCGCGTCCGTCAGGGCGAGCGGCCCCGCGGCCCCTGGCTGGCCATCGACGGTGACGGCCTCCGCGCCCGCGCCGCCGACGTCGCCTTCGATCGCGTACCAGGTCAGATCACCTTCGGGCGGCGCGTCGACGTCGAGCTGCGTGAGGCTCACGGTCGTCGTCGGCGTCACGCTCGAGGACATCGTGAGGAGGCCGTCGTAGAGCGCGATGCGGCGGGGCGGCAGCGCGTCCTGCGCGTAGACCAGCACGATCGAGAAGCTCGCGTTGTCCGTCGCGTCGTTCTGGATCCGGCCGCCGAAGGCGTCCACGACGTAGGTGCCCGTGAAGGCCTGCGGGTCGAGCAGCGCGGTCACGTCCGCGCGGCACGCCTGCATGTCGTACGAGACGACGGCCGCGTCCGAGCAGTGGCAGACGTCGGCGACGATCGGCACGAGCGCGCCGGAGGGCGGCGTGAAGTCGACGGCGTCGTCGATGGAGCCTGCGCACGTGGAGTCCCAGATCGAGCCGGACCAGTAGAGCCACGCCCGCACGAGCCGCGCGCCGGCCGGCACCGCGCTCACCGGCACCTCGACGCTCGCGGGCTGCGCGACGAGCTCCACCAGCGTCGTGTCGACGTCGGGCCCGTCCGCCGCCATCGGCGCACCGGTCGCGAAGAACCCGACGTTGCCGTCGAGCACCACGCGCTGCGCGACGGGGACGTCCGCCCGCGCGAGCGAGGCGCACAGGGCGAGCGGGAGCAGCACGAGCAGCCGGCGATGCATGAGCCTCCTGACGACCGACCCATTCTCGCCGATCCCGGGCGCCACG
>CAYHCR010000536.1:0-3666 GCA_964354895.1 uncultured Myxococcales bacterium
GGCCGTGACGCGGCGCTTGCCGAGCGTCAGCTCGAGGTGATCGGCGAGCCGCGCGCGCACGTAGAGCTCGGAGACGTGCAGCCGCGCCCGCTCGCCGAGGTCGTGGTCGTCGACGCGCTCGAGCGAGTCGCCGCCGGCCGGTCGATCGAAGAAGAGCCAGGAGCCGGGCAGCAGCACGCTCGCGTCGGAGAGGACGAAGATCCGCTCGTCCCACGCGCGCAGGCGCAGCTGCGCGTTGCCCTCGAGGAGCGAGGAGATCACGGGCAGGTCGCGCGTCGAGGCGGGTCCGTACGACGAGGGCGCCGAGAGCTGCAGTCGCTCGCCGAGGGAGCCGCTCGTCTCGACGGTCGCGAGGGGCAGGAGCGCGGCGAGCGCGGTGGTCGCAAGCGACAGGGCGGCGAGCGGTCCCACGTCAGCGGCCCAGATCCTCGAGCAGGAAGCGGTGCGCCGGGATCGAGGTCTTGCCCTCGAAGGCGCTCCAGCGCATCGAGCTCTGCCGCGAGGTCTGCACCTCGTTCTTCATCACGATGAGCGAGGGGCGCCGGTGGCCGCCGAATTCCTTCACCTCGGAGAAGAGCGACGAACGCAGGAGCTTGCCGCTCTGCGCGTAGTACTTCGCGGCGACGGGCAGCAGCTCCGCGTCGTCGGTCAGGCAGAGGTGGATCCGGTCGTAGGCGACCGAGGGCGACTTCGCGGTGAGCTCCGCGCAGACCTGTCCGGGCGCGTCCGGGGCGACGAGCACGCCGGTGTAGTCGACGGCGTAGTTCACGCGGAGAACGTCGCCGTTGTTGAAGTCGCCGCCCATGAACGAGTCGCGCGAGGCGACCCGGACCGAGCGCCGCAGGTTCGGCACGAAGCTCCAGAGGTTCTCGCCGACGCGCAGGACTTCCTGTCCCTTCGCCGTCGCCGGCGCGAGGAAGGTGACGCGGAGCTTGTCGAACCCCTCCTTCTGCGTCCTGAGCTCGTAGCTGCGCGTGGTGCCGTCCTCGCGCGTGGCGACCATCGTGATCGTCGCCTCGAAGGCGGCGGGGCTCATGATCGCGTCGTAGCGCGCGATGAGCGCCTCGGCGGTCATGGGCGCAGGGGCCGGTGTGGCGGTGAGCAGCAGCAGGGTCAGCAGCGGGGACATGCGGAGCTCCTTGTCAGTCGTTGCGGAGCGCCTCGACGGGATCGAGGCGGCTGGCGCGCCGGGCCGGCAGCCACGCCGCGAGCACCGCGCCGAGCACGGCGGCGATCGCGACGGTGAGCAGCACGGCAGGCGAGAGCACGGGGACGATGACGTTGTGGACCTTCGAGCCGGGCGGGGTGAAGTCGATGCCGCGCGCCGCGAGGCCGGCCACGATCGCGGCGCCGAGCGCGACCCCCGCGATCGCGCCCACGCCGGAGAGGATCGCGGCCTCCAGCAGGAACAGCCGCAGGACCCGCCGCCGCCGCATGCCGATCGCGAGCAGGGTGCCGATCTCCCGGACGCGCTCGAAGATCGCCATGAGCATCGTGTTCGCGACGCCCATCACGACGACGGCGAAGAGCACGAGCGAGACGCCGCGCAGCACGATCCGCACGCGGCCGACCGAGTCACGCAGGAACGGGTTGAGCTCGGTCCAGGCGCTCACCTCGCGCGTCGGCCCCGCCACCTGCGAGAGCCGGGCGGTGAGCGCGGGGAGCTCGTCGAGATCCGCCGCAGCGAGCGCGAGCTCGGTGGCGCGCCCCCGCATCGCGAGCAGCTCCTGGGCGTCCTGCAGCCGCGTGATCGCGACGCGTTTGCTCTCGAGCAGCCCGGAGCCGAGCGTCACGCCGACGATGGTGTAATCGAGCGCGTTCTGCGCGCCGTCCCGCGTGCTCGCGGCGAGCGTCAGCGTGTCGCCCACGCCGACCGAGAGGGAGCTCGCTAGCTCCGCGCCGACGACGATCGCGCGCGGGCCGTCGGGCTGGAGCTTCGCGCCGGCGGACATCGTGCCGAAGCGATCGGGGCAGACCTGCAGCTCGGTGACGGGATCGATCGCGTCGACGAGCACCATCGAGGAGACGGCGCCGGTCGTCGCGATCGCCATGAAGCGGATCCGCTGCGTGACGGCCTTCACGCCGGGCACCTCGTGCAGCTCTGCGGAGAGCACGTCGGGTCGTTCGAGATCGAGCTTGAGGGGGCTCGACTCCGCGGCGTCGAGGTGGCCGAGCGCGTGGACCTGCACGGCGCCGGTGCGGCCGGAGACGGCGACGCGCGTGAGCCACGAGACGAGGCCTTCGCCGAAGCCCCACGCGAAGACGACGATCGCGCTGCCGAGCGTGATCGCGCCGAGCGTGAGCGCGGTGCGGCGGCGGGCGCGGCCCAGCGAGCGGAGGGCGAGGCGGAGCAGCACGGCGGACTCCTACCGGCCCGCGAGGGCGGAGACGGGATCGAGGCGCGCGCCGCGCAGCGCCGACGGCAGCGCGGCGACGATCGCGCCGAGCACCGAGAGCGCGAGCATCACGAGCAAAAACCACGGATTGAGCGACGGCACGATGAGCTGCGGCGCCGAAGAGCCGGGCGTGACGAAGCGGATGCCCTCCTGGGCGAGGCCGACGACGATGCCCGCGCCGATCAGGTCGCCGATCAGCGCGCCGGAGAGCGCGAGCAGCACGCCCTCGAGCACGAAGAGCTGCACGACTTTCCTTCGCCGCATGCCGATCGCGACGAGGGTGCCGATCTCCCGCGTCCGCTCGAGCACGTTCATCAGCAGCGTGTTCGCGATGCCCATGAGGATCACGAGCAGGAAGGCGAGCGTGACGATCGCGAGGGCTGCGTCCTGCGTGCTGCGCGCCTCGTCGGCGGTCGTGGCGAGCTGCTTCCAGCTGTGGACCTCGTAGTCGGCGCCGAGCTGCACGCGCAGCGCCGCCGCGACGCGGTCCACGTCAGCGCCCGGCGCGATCGCGATCGCCAGCTCGGTCGCGCGCCCCTCCATCCGCAGGAGCTCCTGCGCCTTCGCGAGCGGCAGCACGACGAGCTTCTTCTCGCCGAGCGTCGGCGAGTCGAGCGTGCCATCGAGGGTGAGCTCCACGCCGTTCATCACGCCGTCGCGATCGTTGGAGATCAGCGCGACCTTCGCGCCGGGCGAGAGCCGCAGGCCTCTGCCGAGCTCGCGGCCGATCACGAGGCCGCTCGCGTCGTACCAGCGCCCCTGCGCGAGGAGCCGCGCGCGGACCGGCGAGACGGCGGCCTCGTCCGCGGGATCGACGCCGAGGAACATCGCCAGCGCCGTCTCTTCGTCGCCGGCCACCATGCCGGCGAACGGGATCCGGGGCGCGACGGCGCGCACGCCCGGCACGCCGCGCACGCGCTCGATCAGGGGACCCGCGGCGTCGAGATCGGGGGCGAGCGGGAGCGCCTCGCGGGATCGCAGGAAGCCGGCGCGGTGGATCTGGATCGCGCCGACGCCGCCCTCCGTGACGGCGCCGATCAGCGAGCCCTGCAGCCCATCGAGGAAGCCGCGCACGCCGACGACGGAGAGCACGCCGACGGCGAGCGCCGCGACGGTGAGCGCGCTGCGGCGTCGGTTGCGGAAGAGGTTGCGGAGGGCGAGCCGGACGATCATCGGAGCTCCTGGCGGGTGAGTATTCACTCACTCCAAAGAGATGGCAAGTGAATACTCACTTTGCAGCAACTCCAGAGGGTTGAGCGGCCTCCTCCGG
>CAYHCR010000537.1:0-3657 GCA_964354895.1 uncultured Myxococcales bacterium
CGCCGACGCCTGGGAACAGGCGCTGACCGCGCGCGGGATCGGCTGCGTGCGCGCGTCCGATCCCGCCACGCTCAGCCAGCTCTTCGTCGCGAAGTTCTCGGAGGCGCTCAAGACCGTCGGCAAGCGCCTCGACTTCGAGGATCTGTATAACGAGCGGGACAAATTCAAGGACCAGATCATCGAGATCATCGGCAAGGATCTCAACGGCTACATGCTCGAGGACGCGGCGATCGACTACCTCGAGCAGACGCCGCTGGAGCTGCTGGACAAAGACAATATTCTGGACAGCCAGGGCATCCGGAAGATCACCGAGATCACGACCGGCCAGAACATCAAGACCAACGACTTCCGCCAGAGCGAGCGGATGGCGATCACCAAGCGCAACGTCGAGGCGCAGGAGGCGATCCTCTCGCTCGAGCGCCAGCAGGTCGACGCGGAGACCAAGCAGCACCGCGAGATCGCCACGATGCGCGCGCGCGAGGAGGCCGAGACGCTGCGCGTGCAGAGCGAGGAGCGCTCGCGCGCCGAGCTCGCCCGGATCAAGGCGGACGAAGAGATCCAGGTCAGCGAGGAGAACAAGAACCGCCAGGTGCAGGTCGCAGGCAAGAACCGCGAGCGCATCATCGCCATCGAGACGGAGCGCGTGAACAAGGACGCGGGCCTCGAGGGGATCAACCGCGAGCGCGAGATCGAGCTCGGCCGGATCGAGAAGGAGAAGCAGCTCGAGGTCGAGCGCAAGGCGATCGCCGACGTCATCCGCGGACGCATCGCGGTCGACAAGACGGTGGCGGAGGAAGAGGAGCGCATCAAGGATCTGCGCCTGCTCGCCGAGGCGCGCCGCCAGAAGGACGCGCGCGTCATCCACGCCGAGGCAGAGGCGCAGGAGTCGCTCGTCAAGGAGCTCAAGGCCGCCGAGGCCGCGCAGGAGGTGGCGAAGTTCCACGCCAAGGAGCGCGTCACGCTCGCCGACGCGGAGCTCGAGGCGGCCGATCGCACCTCGAAGGCGAAGACGCGGCTCGCGGAAGGTGTGCAGGCGGAGGCGGCGGCCCACGGCCTCGCCGACGTGCGCGTCAAGGAGGCAGACGCCGTCGCGACCGAGAAGCAGGGCATGGCGCGCGTGCGGGTCTCGGAGGCGGAGGCCGGCGTCCTCCAGAAGCGGGGCCACGCCGAGGCAGACGTCGTGCGGCAGAAGCTCCTCGCCGAGGCGGCGGGCGAGCAGGAGAAGGGCTTCGCGCACGCCCGCGTGGGCGAGCAGGACGCGGCGGTCGTCGAGAAGCGCGGCGCGGCGGACGCCTCGGCGCTGCAGGCGAAGCTGATGGCCGAAGCCAAATCGATCGAAGAGAAGCTGATGGCCGAGGCGCGCGGGCTCAAGGAGAAGGCCGGCTCGATGGCGCTGCTCGAGGGCGCGACGCGCGTGCACGAGGAGTTCCGGCTCCGGCTGCAGAAGGAGAAGGACGTCGAGCTCGCCGGCATCCATGTCCGTCGGGACATCGCGGCCGAGCAGAGCAAGGTCATGGCGGAGGCCTTCGGCAACGCCAAGATCCAGATCGTCGGCGGCGACGGCGCCTTCTTCGACCAGCTCGTGAAGGCGATGGCGCTCGGCCAGTCCGTGGACGCGGGGCTCGAGGCGAGCCCGGCGCTGCGCCACGTGCTGCAGGAGTATCTCGCTGGCGATCGCAGCCTCCCGGCGGATCTGCGGGACATCCTCTCGAAGCCCGGCTCCGGCGGCGATCCGCAGTCGATGCTGCTCGGCGCGCTGCTCGCGCGGGGTGGCGCGGGCAGTCCTGCGGCCAGCGAGACCGTCGCGGCCGAGTCGAAGTCGAAGAAGGGCTGACACAACGCGCGCCTCCCCGGCCTGACGAAGGGGGCGGCGCCAGCGGGGCGATAGATGGCCGAAGCGACGCAGCCCGTACCGGCCGCGGCCGGCGAGGCCACGCTCGAAGGCGGCAGCTACGAGGTGATCCGGGCGCGGCTCTCCGCGCAGGCCGGGAAGCTCCGCGCCGCAGCGGACGCGCTCGACGCCGGGCGCCGCGCCTGCTTCGGCGGCACCGCGATCTCCGTGATCGGGAGCGAGCGCGTCCGGACCGAGAACAACTGCGTGCCGCGGGACATCGTCTCGGTCGGCGCACACCTGCTCTTCGGCTACAACGTGTTCCTGGGCCTGAAGAGCGAGACGATCGTCTCCGACGTGCTCTCCCTGCATCGCTTCGCGCAGACCCCCGAGGGCGCCTGGGATCTCGGCGTGGTCCCGACGACCGAGGCCGGCGGCTTCCTCGCCGATCCGCGCTTCGTGAAGGACTTCCAGGAGCTCTTCACCTACTACAAGGGCACGCGCCTCACGACGCTCGCGCGGACGGAGACGCGGCTCTTCCTCGTGTTTCAGACCGGCCAGTCCGAGAAGGACGTCCGGGTCTTCCGCTTCGAGACGAGGCCGGACGGCACGGCGGTCTATCTGGACTCCCGCGGCGAGCGCGAGTTCGTGCTCCCCCGGCAGCACGACTTCGAGTGGAGCGTGCTCGGCCGCGACCAGTTCGTGCGTGGGCGCCACCCGCACGTCAACGTGCTCGACACCGTGTTCGTGGAGTGCGTCGGCGGCGATCTCACGGTCAAGATCGAGAACAACACGCTGACGGGCAAGGGCATCTACGCCGAGCCCGTCGAAGACAAGGACCAGGCGCTCGACGACGGCGAATATGCGTATGCGAGGCTCGGCGCGCTGATCCTGCTGCGCGTGAAGCCGTTCCGCGAGCCCGCGCCGCGGTACCTCGTCTACAATGAGCGCACCGAAAAGGTGGTGCGGATCGACTCGATCGGCGCCTCCTGCCAGCAGCTCCCCGAGGACCAGGGCATCGTCTTCCCGGGCGGGTTCTACCTGCAGACGGGCGAATACAAGGTCTTCGACGGCGAGCTCGATGATCTGGCGCTGATGCGCGCGATCCGCTCGCCCAACGGCGAGGACGTCCTCTACGCGTTCCACCACCGGCGGGACGGCCGGTACCTGCTGCTCCCCTACAATCTGGTGAAGAAGGAGGTCGTCAACCCGATCTCCGGACACGGATATTCGCTCTTCGCGGACGGCAAGCTCGTCGTCTTCAAGAGCACCAGCGACGAGCCGTCCCGCGTCCACCCCATGCAGCTCTGGCAGACGCCGTTCGTCTCTGCAGAGTTCGCGGCGGCGGCGCCCACCGACGGCAGTTATCTGGCGAAGATCGGCAACGCGGAGCTCGTGCGGGGGCTCTCGGAGGCCTACACGATCGAGCGGCTCGCCGACGCGCGCGAGCCCACGCGGCGCACCTTCGAAGATCTGCTCTCCGCCTGCGGGAAGATCGGCGACGCCTACCCGTGGCTCGCGCACGAGCGCGTCGCGCTCGCGGCGCCCGTCCACGAGGTCAAGGCGAGCGCGCTGCTGGTGGTCGACGAGTTCGAGAAGGTCCGCGCGCTGCGCAAGCGGGCGGAGGAGGCGGTCGCGACGCTGCAGGCCGAAGCAGAGCGTGTCGCGAACGGGCTGCGGCCGGAAGACTTCCGGGCCGTCGAGCCGTTCCTGCAAAGCTTGACTTCGCTGCGGCGACAGCGCGGCACGATCGTCACGGCGCGCGAGCTGCGGTACGTGGATCGCGCGGCGCTCGACCGGCTGGAGCAGCAGGCGATCGAAGGCTT
>CAYHCR010000538.1:0-3654 GCA_964354895.1 uncultured Myxococcales bacterium
CTGCCGCCGCACGAGCGTCCGACGGGGCGTCCCGGCGATCCCTCGTGGCAGTGGCTCACCGTGCCGCTCGCCGACGCCTCGCAGCACCTGACGATGCGCGAGCTCGCGCTCGATCCCGGGAGCGGCTGGGCGCGACGGCACCTCGAGACCCTGCGGCACCGCTACGGCGCGCGGCCTCAGTGGCGGGCGCAGGCCGAGCCTCTCCTGGCGGAGCTGTACGAGCGCCACGCCGGCGCGTCCGGACCGGGCTCCGTGCTGGCGCTGCTCGTCGACTCGATCCGCCTCTTCGCCGCGCCGCTCGGACTCGCGCCTGCGCTGCGCTTCGCCTCCGAGGTGTCGCGCACCGACGAGGATCGGACCGGCCGGCTCGTGCAGCTCTGCCGGGACGCGGGCGGCGACGTCTACTACTCGGGCCTCGGCTCGGTCCTCTACCTCAAGCCCGGCCCCTTCCGCGCGAACGACACCCGCCTGCTCTGGCAGAACTTTCGTCATCCGCCGTACGAGCAGGGGTTCCCGGGGCGGGCCTTCGTGCCGGGCCTCTCGATCGTCGACGCCTTCGCGAACGTGCCCGTCGAGACCCTGCGCACGTGGCTGCGCCCCGCCGCCTTCGGGCCGTTCGCCGCGCGGCAGTCGTGACGAGCGCGTAGGATGCCGCGCCGTGCTCGCCTTCGAAGAGAGCCTCGTGCGCTTCCCCGGCGCCGAGGTCGGCCCCCTGACGCTCCGCCTCCCGCGGGGCGCCTTCGTCGCCGTCGTGGGGCCGGCCGCCGCCGGCAAGAGCGTGCTGCTCAAGCTCGCGTGCGGCCTCCAGCGGGTGAGCGCGGGCCGCGTCCTCCTCGACGGCGTGGTGATCGGCGAGCGCTCGCCCGCGGAGCTGCGGACCCTGCGCGCGAAGATCGGGATGGTCTTCCAGAACGACGCGCTCTTCGATCATCTCCGCGTGCTCGAGAACGTCGCGCTGCCCCTGTTGCGCCGCGGCGTCCCGGCGGACGAGGCCCGGACCCGCGCCGCCCGCGCCCTCGCGGACGTCGGCCTCGAGGCGGCGATGGAGAAGCGTCCCGCCGAGCTCTCCGGCGGGATGAAGAAGCGCGTCGGCGTCGCGCGGGCCGTCGTCGGGCGACCGGAGCTCGCGCTCTACGACGAGCCGACCGCGGGCCTCGATCCGGCCACGACGCGCCGGATCCTCGAGCTCGTGAGCGCCCAGCACGCGCGGCTCGGCGGCCTGACGATCGTCGCGGGCGCGGATCCGTCGCCGCTCTTCCCCCGCGCGGATCTCGCGATCGTGCTCGACGAGGGGAAGATCGTCGCCTTCGGACCACCTGCGCAGGTGTACGCTCGCCCCGAGGTGCGCGCGCTCTTCGAGCTGCCTGCGGAGGGCGCGGCGTGAGCGACTCGCTGGCGCTGCGGCCGGTGCGTCGGCTCGGCCGCGGGGCGGTGCGTGGCCTGCGCGGCGCCGGCTCGTTCGGCCTCGTCGCGCTGCGGATCCTCGCCGCCCTGCCCCGCCTCGACGGCCGGGAGACCCTCCGCGCGCTGGTCGTGCACGGCAATCGGTCGCTGCCGATCGCGCTCGTCGTCGCCGTCTTCGCCGGCGCGATCCTCGTCGTGCAGACGACGTTCTACGTCAAGAAGATCGGCGCCCAGGAGATCCTCGGCTGGGCGGCCGGCTTCGCGATCCTGCGGGAATTCGGCCCGCTCCTGACCGCGATGGTGCTCTCCGGCCGCATCGGCGCGCGCAACGCCGCCGAGATCGCCGCGCTCGCCGTGGGCGAGCAGCTCGACGCGCTCGAGGCGATGGGCGTCGACCTCTTCCGCACCGTGCTCGCGCCCCGCGCGGTCGCGTGCGCCGCCGCGCTGCTGGTGCTCACGACGATCGCCGATCTCGTCGCGATCGGCTCCGCGACGATCTTCGCGTGGGTCACGCTCGCCGTGCGCCCCGACACCTTCCTGCGCTCGATCGAGCTCTCGCTCGGCAGCGCCGATCTCCTGGCCGGGCTGCTCAAGGCGACCTCGTACGGGCTCGCGATCGCGCTGGTCTCGACCAGGGAAGGTCTGCGGGCCCGCGGCGGAGGCGCGAGCGCCGTGGGCCAGGCCGCCACGCGCTCCGTCGTGAAGAGCTCGTTCGCGATCCTGCTGCTCGACACGATCCTGACGCAGGTGGGGCCTTGATCGGCCTGCTGCGCGCGCTCGGCGGCCTCGCGCTGCTCTTTGGGCGCGCGCTCGTCCGGATCCCCGCGCGGCGGTGGCCCGACGGCGCGGCGCTCGCGTACGCCGTCGAGCTCGGCAACCGCTCGCTCCCGCTCGTCGTGGTGAACCTGGCCTTCTTCGGCATGGTGATGGTCGGCCACGCCGCCGAGCAGGGCGGCCGCGTGATCGGGGACTTCTCGCTGCTGGGACCCGATTACTTCCTGCTGATGGTCCGCGAGTTCGGGCCGGTCGTCTCCTCGCTGATCGTCGCGACCCGGGCCGGCGCCGGGACCGCCGCCGAGCTCGCGACGATGGCCGTCACCGAGCAGGTCGAGGCGCTCGAGCTCTCGGCAGGCGACCCGATCGGCGAGCTCGTCGCCCCGCGGCTGCTCGGCGGCCTCCTCGGCATGCTCGGCGTCGCCTGCATCGGCACGGCGGTCACCTCGCTGAGCGCCGCGCTCACCGCGACCTTCCTGCACGGCGGCGACGGCTGGGCGTTCATCGATGGCCAGGCGGTCACCGGCGCGGACGTCGCCGCGGCGCTGCTCAAGTCCGGGCTCGCCGGGCTCGCGATCCCGCTCTGCGCGAGCCGGGCAGGGCTGCAGGCGCGTGGCGGCGCGACTGCCGTCGGCGCGGCCACGACGAGCGGCGTCGTGCAGGGCTGCGTCTCGGTGATCCTCATCGACTTCGCCGTCGGCACCCTCTTCCTCCTGTTCGTCGGATGAGCGCCACCGTCCCCGCCATCGCCTGGGAGGGCGTGCAGAAGCGCTTCGGGGCGCAGCGCGTGCTGCGGGGCGTGGAGCTGCGCGTCCCGGCCGGGACCGCGACGTACGTGATCGGGGCCTCCGGCGCCGGCAAGAGCGTGCTCGGCCGCCTCGCCGTCGGCCTGCTGCAACCGGACGAGGGCCACGTGCTCGTCGAGGGTCGCCCGATCGACGGGCTCTGGGGCGTGGCGCTCGACGAGGCGCGCGCCCGCTGCGCGATGGTGCTGCAGGGCGGCACGTTGCTCGACTGGCTGTCGCTCGAGGAGAACGTCGCGTTGCCGCTCGCGGAGCGACGCCGGATCGGGCGGCGCGAGGCGCTTGCGCGGGCGCAGGCGCACCTGGAGGCAGTCGGGCTCAGCGAGCTGGCGGCAAAGATGCCCGCTGCGGTCGGGCCCGGCGTCCGCAAGCGCTGCTCGATCGCCCGGGCGCTCGCGCTCGAGCCGTCGATCGTCATCTTCGACGAGCCGACGACCGGCCTCGATCCGCGCGCGGCCCGGACGGTGGATCGCCTGATCCGCGGCATCGCGGACGGGGGCCGGACCGCGATCGTCGTCAGCCACGATCTGCCCTCGATCTTCGGCGTGGCCGACGGAATCGCGCTGCTGCACGAGGGCACGATCCGGTTCCGGGGGACGCCTGCGGAACTGCGCACGAGCGAGGATCCCGTGGTGCAGAACTTCCTCGGCGTCGGCGACGAGCCGCCCCGCGG
>CAYHCR010000539.1:0-3649 GCA_964354895.1 uncultured Myxococcales bacterium
GAATACATCCTCGGCAACCTCGACGACAACGGCTATTTCCGCATCGAGAACGCCGAGGGCGATCCGCTGATCGTGGTCGCGCAGGAGGCGGGCGTCACGCTCGACGTCGCCGAGCGCACGCTCAAGAAGCTGCAGAAGCTCGATCCGGCGGGCGTCTGCGCGCGGGACCTGCAGGAGTGTCTGCTGCTGCAGGCGAAGGTGCTCGGCGTCGAGCACGGCCTCGTCGGCACGCTCATCCGCAAATTCCTCAAGGCGCTCGAGCAGAAGAACCTGGCGGCGATCGAGAAGGGGACCGGGCTGCCCAAGGACGAGATCCTCGAGGCGGCGCGCATCCTCTCGGAGATGGATCCGCGGCCGGGCCGGCACTACAACGAGGAGGAGCCGCAGTACATCACGCCCGACGTCTACGTCCACAAGGTCGGCGAGAGCTACATGGTCGTCCTCAACGACGACGGCCTCTCCAAGCTCAAGATCAGCAATCATTACCGGAGCGCGCTCAAGAACGGCGAGGTCGCCGCGGGCGCCGCCAAGAGCTACATCCAGGACAAGCTGCGCAGCGCGCAGTGGCTCATCCGCTCGATCCACCAGCGCCAGCGCACGATCCTGAAGGTCACCGAGTCGATCGTGAAATTCCAGCGCGACTTCCTCGACCGGGGCATCCAGCACCTCAAGCCGCTGACGCTCAAGGACGTGGCCGAGGACATCGGCATGCATGAATCGACGGTCTCGCGCGTGACGACCAATAAATATGTCCACACGCCGCAGGGCATCTTCGAGCTGAAGTACTTCTTCAACCGGGGCATCCACAAGACCGGCGGCGACGAGGTCGCCAGCGAGTCGGTGCGCAACGAGATCAAGGGGCTCATCGCGGCGGAGGATCACAAGAACCCGTACAGCGACCAGAAGATCGTCGAACTGCTGCACGGTCGCGGGATCGAGATCGCGCGGCGGACGGTGGCGAAGTACCGCGAGGTGCTCGGGATCCTCCCGTCACCCAAGCGCAAGACGCTGGGCTGAGGCCATGAAGCTCACCGAATTCCTCGCCGAAGACTGTGTGCTCCCGCTGCTTCGCGCGACGGACAAGCGCGGCGCGCTCGCCGAGCTCGCGGCCCCGCTCGTGGGTCGGCTGCCGGGCCACTCCCCCGAGAAGCTGCTGCAGGTCCTGCTCGAGCGCGAGAAGCTCGGCAGCACCGGGATCGGCGACAGCGTCGCGATCCCCCACGGGAAGCTCAGCGGGATCGATCGGCTCGTCGCGGTCTTCGGCCGCGCGCCGGCGGGGCTCGCCTTCGACGCCATCGACGGCAGGCCGGCAAAGCTGTTCATCACGCTCTTCGCGCCGGAGAGCTCGCCGGGCGTGCACCTCAAGGCGCTCGCGCGCATCGGCCGGCTCTTCAAGAACGCGGCCTTCCGCGACGCGCTGCTCGCCGCGCCCGCCGACGCCGCCGTCCTCCACCGGCTCCTCGTCGAAGAGGACGGCAAGGCCTGATGGGCGCGCTCACGGGCAAGGTCCTCGTCGTCGACGACGACGTCTCGTTCGCCGCGCTCGTCTGCGAGGTCCTCACGGAGCTCGGCCACGAGACCGTGCGCGTGCGCTCCGCGGAGGAGGCGCTGCGGCTCTGCGAGGAGGGCGCGCCCAAGGCGGCGGTGATCGACGGGCTCCTGCCCGGCCTGCGGGGCGACGAGCTCGCCAAGGCGCTGCGCGCGCGCTTCACGGCGGCAGAGCTGCCCATGGCCTTCATCTCGAGCTTCTTCCGTGACCGGCGCAGCCGCGAGCAGCTCGTGCAGCAGTGCGGGATCGGGCTCGTCCTGCACAAGCCGATCGCGCCGGACTCGCTGCGCGAGGCGCTCGCCCGCCTGCCGGGGCTGCGGCCGGTCGGGGAGCTGCCCGACGCCGAGGCGCTCGACGCCTCCTTCGGTGATCTCGTCGTCGAGTACGTCACCGCCGCCAAGGCGCAGCTCGAGCTGATCGAGGGGCACGCCACGCGCCTCGCGACGGACGGGCCGATCGAGTCTCTCTCCGCGGTCCGGATGGAGGCGCACCGGCTTCGTGGCTCGGGCGCGTCGTTCGGCTTCCCGGAGATCACCCGGGCGGCGGCGCTGCTCGAGGACGCGCTCGTGGCGCACGGGCTCTCCGTGGCGGTGCAGCCCTCGCTGCGGGCGCGGCTGCCGGGGCTCGTGGAGGCGTTGACCGGCGCGGTCGCGCGCGCCTCGGGCGTGGCGCCGATCGCGCTGCCCGGCGACGGTCGGCCGACGCCGCGGCTGCTGCTCGTGGACGGGGAGACGGAGCTCGCGGCGCAGGTGCTCGCGGCGCGCAGCGCGGGCGCGGCGATGTTCGCGGCGACGAGCGCGGAGGAGGCGGTGCTCGCGGCCGCGACCGAGCCGTTCGACGTGGCGTTCGTCGCGCTCGATCGGCCGGAGCTCGACGGCGCCGCGGTGCTCGCCGCGCTCGCGCCCCTGACGCGGCTCCTGCGCGTCGCGATCGCCGGCGGCCAGCGCATCGATCGGCTGGACCTCGTGCGCAAGGGCGCTGCGTCCATCGTGGGCCGGCCGCCCGACCTGGAGCGCCTGATCCGCGCGGCCCGCACGGTGTTGCCGCCGGAGCGCGGCGCGCTGGTGGCCGCGCTCGACGGCGCGACCTCCTCGCTCGGCGCGCTGGCCGACGCGCTCGCGCCCCACGACGTCGCGATCGAGCCGTGCGACACACCCGAGGCGCTCTTCGCGCTGCTCGAGCACGGCGCGGCGCAGGCGGCGCTGATCGACGCGCGCATGTGTGATCACGGCGGCGTCGAGCTCGTCGCGGCCATCCGCGCGGACCCGATCCACGGCCGCTTGCCGCTGCTGGTCGTCGGCGACGATCTCGTCGGCCCCGAACGGCTGGCGCTCTTCGCCGCGGGCGCCGACGACGTGCTGCCGCGGCCGTGCGAGCTCGCGGAGGCCGTGTCGCGCGTGCGCGGCGTGCTGGCCCGCGCGCGGCGCGAGTCCGAGCAGCGGCCGGTCGATCCGCTGACGGGCCTGCCCCGCCGGGAGGTGCTGCTGGACGCGCTGGATCGGGCGTTGCGGCTCTCCCGCCGCTCCGGTCGGCCGCTGGCGGTGCTGGTCGTGGACGCGGACTCCGCGCGGCTGCGCCATGAGCACGGTCGCTGGGCCGCCGAGGCCGCCGTGACGGCGACCGCCGCGCACCTCTGCGCGTCGTTTCGCCGCACGGATCTGGTGGTCCGGCTCGGCGAGGGTCGCTTCTCGGTGCTGCTGCTCGAGAGCGGCGAAGAGGACGCCCGCCGGCTGCTCGACCGCGCGGTCACGTCGTTTTCGACGCGGCCGTTCGTCTCCGGCGAGGACTCCTTCCGCGTCCTGCTGCGCGCAGGCCTTTCGTCCCATCCGGGCCCCGCGAAGGACGCGACCGAGATTCTTGCGCACGCAGAGTCTGCGGTCCCGCTCCGACTCGGCTGATTTTCCGCTTGTGCGGCGTGGCGCCGACTCTGCATAGATCCGCGCCGTGATCCGACTTGGAATTCCGAAGGAATCGTTCCCGGGCGAGCGACGCATCGCGGTCGCGCCCGACTCCGTCGTCAAGCTCAAGAGCCTCGGCTTCGCCATCGCCGTCGAGAAGGGCGCGGGCGTCGCAGCAGGCTTCACCGACGAGGCCTACGAG
>CAYHCR010000540.1:0-3649 GCA_964354895.1 uncultured Myxococcales bacterium
GATCTCGCCGCTCGACTTTCGCTTCTATGGCGGCGACAAGGCCCTCTACGCCGAGCTCCATCCCTGGCTCTCCGAGGCCGCGACGATCCAGCACAAGGCCGAGGTCGAGGGGCACCTCGCCCTCGCGCTCGCCGACTCGGGGGTCATCGAGATGGCCGTCGCCGAGCGGATCGCCCTTGCCTGCCAGAACATCGACGCGAACGCCGTCGCCGCCGTGGAGGAGAAGACCCGGCACGACATCCGCGCCCTCGTGAACGTCATCGCTTCGCGCCTCTCGGCCGAGGACGCGCGCTTCGTCCACCTCGGCGCGACGTCCTATGACATCGTCGACACCGCGAACGCGCTCCGTTACCGCCGCGCGACCGAGAAGGCGGTCCTTCCGCGACTCGGTGCCCTCGCGCTCCGCCTCATCGCGCTCGCCGAGACCGAGGCGGACACGCCGCAGATCGGGCGGACCCACGGCAAGCACGCCGAGCCCATCACGTTCGGCTTCGCGATGGCCGAATACGTGTCGCGCCTCGGCGGTCGGATCCTCCACCTGCGCACCGCGGCGCGCGCGCTCCCCGGCAAGCTGTCTGGCGCAGTGGGCGCGTACAACGCGCTCGGCCTCCTTGTGGACGACCCGCGCGATCTTGAGCGCCGCTACCTCGAGCGGGTCGGGGTGCCGCGGAGCGGGACGAGCTCACAGATCGTCGAGCCCGAGGGCTGGACCGACCTCGCGCACGCCTGCGCCACCGCGATGGGGGTCATGGCGAACCTTGCCGACGACCTGCGGAACCTCCAGCGGACCGAGATCGCCGAGGTCGCCGAGGGCTTTGCCGCGGACCAGGTCGGCTCATCCACGATGCCGCACAAGCGGAACCCGGTCTCCTTTGAGAACGCGAAGAGCCTCTGGAAGGTCGCCGCGCCGCGGGTCATGACCACCTACCTCGACCAGATCAGCGACCACCAGCGCGACCTCACGAACTCGGCCTCGCAGCGCTTCCTCGGCGAGCTCCTCGCGATCGTCGCCTACACCGCCGGGCGCCTCGCGTCCTCGCTGGATGGGATGCGGGTCGACCGCGAGAAGATGAAGGCGAACCTCGCGCTGTCGCGCGGCGCGATCGTCGCCGAGCCGCTCTACATCCTGCTCGCCAAGCAGGGGTCGGCCGGCGCGCACGAGGCGGTGCGGCGGCTCACCCTCGAGGCCGAGCGGACCGGGCGAAGCGTCCTGGAGGTGGCGATGCACGACGAGGATCTGCGGCAGGCCATCGGCGCGCTGACCCCCGAAGAGCGCCGCCTCCTGGAGCGGCCCGAGGAGTACCGCGGTCTATCCGCCGCGGTCGCGCGCGACGTCGCCGCCGAGTGGCGCAAGCGCCTCCGTGGCATGCTGCCCAAGTGAGCGTGCTCGTGCGGTCCGACATTCCGGGTGCCGTGCTCTTCCGTGCGGGCAAGGTCCGCGAGGTCTACGAGGCCGATCTCGACCGCCTCGTCATCGTCGCGAGCGACCGGCTCTCCGCCTTTGACGTCATCCTTCCCACGCCGATCCCCGACAAGGGCCGCGTCCTCGCGCAGCTCTCGAACTTCTGGTTCGCGAAGACCGCGCACCTCGTCCCGAACCACCTCATCGCGACCGACCTCGCCGCCTTCCCCGCCGTGTTCCGCTCGCACACCGAGCTTCTGGGCCGCGCCGTGCTCGTGAAGCGCTGCGAGCGGATCGACATCGAGTGCGTCGCGCGCGGCTACCTCAGCGGCTCCGGCTGGAGCGAATACCGGGCGAACGGGACTGTCGCCGGCGAGCGGCTCCCCGCGGGCCTCCTCGAATCCGCGCGCCTCGACGAGCCGATCTTCACCCCCGCGACGAAGGCCGAGAGCGGCCACGACGAGAACATCTCTCGGGCGCAGCTCGCCGCGATGGTGGGGAAGGATCTCGCGAAGGAGCTCGAGCGGGTCACGCTCGCGCTGTACCGCTTCGCCCACGCGTACTCGCTCGGCCGCGGGCTCATCCTCGCCGACACGAAGTTCGAGTTCGGCCACGCCGCCGGGGGCGTGCTCACGCTCATCGACGAGGCGCTCACCCCCGACTCCTCCCGCTACTGGGACGCCGCGAAGTACCGGCCCGGCTCCTCGCCCGCCTCGTACGACAAGCAGTTCGTCCGCGACTTCCTCATCGCGAGCGGCTGGGACCGCGAGCCGCCCGCGCCCGCGCTCCCCGACGACGTCGCCATCGGCACCGCGACCCGCTACCAGGAGTGCTACGAGAAGCTCACCGGGGAGAAGTGGATTTGAAGTTCGTCGCGACGATCCACGTGCGGCCCAAGGGCGAGATCCGCGACCCGCAGGGCGAGGCCGTCGCCGGCGCGCTCCGCCTCCCCGGCATCGCCGTCGCCGACGTCCGCGCCGGCAAGGAGCTCGTCGTCACCTTTGACGCCGCCGACGCCGGGGCCGCCGCCGCCGCCGCGAAGACGATGGGGAACGAGCTCCTCGCGAACCCCGTCATCGAGGACTACAGCGTGGACGTGCGCACGGCGTGAGCGCGTCCGTGGTCCGGCTGTCGGCGTGACCCGCGTCGCGATCCTGCGGTTCCCGGGGACCTGGAGCGAGCGCGACTTCGCGCACGCCTTCTCGCTCGTGCCCGGCGTGGAGACCGAGATCCTCTGGCACGCCGACGCGAGCCTCAAGGGATTCGACGCCGCGATCGTCCCCGGCGGCTTCTCGTACGGCGACTACCTCCGCGCCGGCGCGATCGCAAAGCTCTCGCCCGCCGCGAGGGAGCTCCGCCGCTTCGCCGCCGAGGGCGGCGCGATCCTCGGCTCGTGCAACGGCTTCCAGATCCTTTGCGAGATCGGCCTCTTGCCCGGCGCGCTCGTCCGGAACGACCACCTCGAGTTCCGCTGCGACTGGGTCCGCCTGCGCGTCGAGAGCGACCAGACCCCTTGGACCCGCGGCCTCAAAGGAGAGTTCCTCCGCATGCCGATCGCGCACGGCGAAGGCAACTGGGTCGCCGACGCGCGCACCGTCGCCGAGGTCGAGGAGCGCGGCCAGGTCGTCTTCCGCTACGTCGACTACTCCGGCATCGCGACGGCGGCCGCGAACCCGAACGGCGCGATGCGGAACATCGCCGGACTCGCGAACGCGGAGGGGAACGTCGTCGGTCTCATGCCACATCCGGAGCGATCGTCGGAAGAGCTTGTCGGCGGGAGGGACGGCCTCCGGGTGCTGCGGGCCCTGCTGGAGCGCGATCGGGTGGGAGAGGCCGCGATCCGCTAGGGCGGTCAGGGTTTCCGACGAGCGGCTGACTGTGGATCAGCCGCCTCAGGCTGTGGGGGTTCGATTCCCTCTCTGCCCACAGCGAGGAGACCGAAGGTCTCCGAGATGCAAGCGGGGCCGGACGTCAGTCCGGCCCCATGCCTTACCAGATCACGCAACAGCGGCGCGCCGAAAGGCCCGTCGTTCGCTTTTCAGCCGACCTGGGAAAGGCGGCTGACCCGCGTGGAAGGCGGCTGACCAAAGGCGCTTCGGGCAGGTTGCATCCTTCTCTAATCGCCTAGCGACCTAGACGTCGTCCTATGAACTGCAGAGCGGTTGAGCGGTTTACGATTGAGAGCGTGGGCACGATGACGTCCGATCGCGCCGCGCGGAACGTACAGCGGCTTTACGCGATGAGTTT
>CAYHCR010000541.1:0-3648 GCA_964354895.1 uncultured Myxococcales bacterium
GCGGCGGCGGTGCGGGGCGGGGCCGGGGGATGGGGCCGTGGAGGCCGCGGGGGCGGGGGGGGCGTCGCCCGATCTCGAGGCGCTCACGCCCGGCTGGGTGCGGGAGCAGGGCCGGGGGTGGGTCGCCGAAGCCCGGCAGCGCCGCGGCGGAGGTGCGGCGTGAGCGTCCTGCATGCATGGGTCGCAGCGCTGTCGCTCGCGCTGCCGGTCGCACGGCGCGAGGCGGTCATGGCGGACGCGAGGCGTGTGGTCGCGAGCGTCGCGAAGCGCTGCACGAGTCGCCGGCACGTCGAGCGACATCTGGACGCCGTCGAGAGCGACCTGCTGTATCTGCTGCTCGCGAAGGGCCTCCCGCCGGACCTCGCCGCGTCGCGCTCCGAGCCGCGGCTGCGTCGTTATCTCTGGATGGTGGCGGAGAACCGCCTCAACCACCTGTATCGGGCCGAGCAGCGCGAGCGGGCGCACGTCGCGAAGGAGCGGGGTGAGCCGGAGGTCGAAGGGGAGCCGGGGCTCGTCGACGCGGAGGTGATGCGGGAGGGACAGGAGGCGCGGCTCGATGGGTACGTCGAGTTCGGCGCGGCGGCTCACGACGAGGTCGGCGACGAGCCCGACGGCAGCGAAGCTTCGGCCCCCGTGGAGGAGGAGGAGGCGAGCCCGGCGGCGCGCCTGGGGCCCGTGCTCGCGACCGTCCGCCGAGGGCTCGGCGCGATCGCAGCGGCGTCGAGTGCCCGTGGGAATGAGGCGCGCGCGCGTCAGCTCTCGGAGAGCTTTGAGGAGCTGCTCGCGGTCTACTTCGGGCGGACGACGAAGGCCGTGCTCCTCGCGGAGCAGGGGATCGCGCGCTCCGCCCTCGACCAGCGTCACAAGCGGGTGAGGGAGGCGGCCGGCGACGGACTGCAGGCGCTGCTCGAGGCGCGGAAGATCACGAAGTTGCAGGCGTCGCGAGGTCAGAAGCTGCTCGACGCCCTGGTGCTCGTCCAGCGATAGCCGAAGCGGCCGCCGTCAGACCGGACCGCGCCCGGGCCTCTGCTTCACAGGAGCAAGTTGCATATGACGAATTCCGACGAAATCCTCGATCTCCCCGGCCTCGGCCCGGTCCGCGCGATGCGCGCGCTGAGCGAACGCCTCGAGATCGAGCTCCCTCCGCAGGCGACGGGGCGCGGCCTCGTCTCGCTCTCCCAGACCCGGCCGAAGCCGCCGGCGCAGAACGTGGTCAGCGCGATCATCGGGGTCGCCACGCACGCGGCGTCGGTCGAGCCCCGTCGCAGCCTCGTCTCGAGCGAAGGCGCCGTCGACAGGCTCGCGCGGGACCTCGGGCTCTCGCACCTGCGCCTCTTCGTGCGCGACGACGCGCCCGGCGTGCTCGAGATCGAGACCGCTGGGACGATCCATTCGGCTGGCGAGCTCGAGCTCGAGCGCCTCGACGACGGGGCGCGGGCGCGAGTCGCGCTCGAAGAGGGCGGACGGGTGAGCGTCGAGTGTCCGGCGCTCGCGACCTCGCCCTCCCTGCGTCGCTTCCTGGTCCTCGAGCCGCGCGGTGGCCAGCTGCAGGTGCACGCGGTCGAGGTCGAGGAAGAGGCGCCGAGCGAGGCGTTCGGTCGTGCGATGGCGGGGAAGCTCGGGCCGCTCGTCCGCATCGAGGCGCCGGAGTGGGCGCGGCTGCTCAAAGAGCTGCCCGCTGCGCCGTGGCTGCGTGCGCGCATGGAGCGTACGGAGCGGACCGCCGGAGACATCGGTCACCTCGTCGCCATCGGGCTCGTGCTGCGCTTGTTCGAGCCGCACCTGCCTCGCGCCGACCGGCTCACGCGCGCGAGGGAGGTCGGTGCGCTGCGGGACGAGCTGCGGGAGTATGTGCGTGCGCTCCCGGTCGACGCGATCGAGCGCGCGTTGCGGGAGGCGCTCGCCGGGCTCGGGGCGCTCTTCGAGGAGGTCTCTGCACTTCGGACCCGCGTGGAGGGCGGCGCGATCGCGCCGGAGGAGCCGGGCGCGGAGGCCGTGCGGGCGCTGCTCGACGTCCGGGATGATCTGGAGTCTGCGCTCCGTGCCCTGGAGGCGCGAGGCGCCGGGCGCGGGCTCGCGGAGGAGCTGGTGGCCGTGGACAGCGTCATCGCGACGCTGCATACGTTGCTCTCGGAGTATGTGTTCCCCGACGATCCGCACCTGGAGGCGGTCGCGCTGCAGGAGCCGGAGTCGTGGTGGGGCGCGCACGCGGGCCTGCATCGCTGAACGGGGGGCGCATGACGACGCACCGGTGGGACCACGCGCTGCAGGAGTTCCAGCCGGCGTGGAGCGAGCTGCCGGGTGTGCGCGCGCCCTTCATCGGCGAAGGGGGACGCGGCGGCGTCGTCGCGCTGGGCGCGAAGTTCGCCGGGCTCACGCGACCCTGGACGGACGAGGCGGTCGCCCTCGCGTGGCTGCCGGCTGCGCAGTGGGTCATGCGGGAGTGGCTGGGGCGGACGCGGATGATTCGGCTCCCGGCTGGGCGTCCTCCCGACGCTGTACCCATCGTCGCGCCGCCGGGCCTCGCGAGCCTCGAGGGGGCGTCCTTCGGCCTGCCGTTCCTGGTGGCGCAGCTCGAACGGGTGCTCGGCGTTCCGCCGCGCAGCTCGCTCGCGGCGACCGGGGCCGTGGATGCGTCGGGTGAGGTGCTGCCGATCGACGGGCTCGAAGGAAAGCTCCGCGCCCTGCTCGAGGTGTCGAGCGAGCCGCTGACGTTGCTCGTGCCCCAGGGCAACCTGCGCGTCGCCACGGAATTGCTGAACGAGCTGTCGGCCGACCGCGCCGGTCATGCCGCGATGCTGGTCTTGAGGGGCCACGAGGCCCGGCTCGGCGTGGCCGTCCCGGGGCTGCTCGGGCGCTGGAGTCACGCGGGGCCCGGGACCCATCGGATCGTCGCGGTGCGGCACGCGCGGGAGGTCGTCGCGCTGCTCGCGCCCGGGGCCGCGGCGAGCTCGGTGGGTGTGGAGTCGGCGGCAGAGCTTCTCCGCGCGAGCTTCGAGCGCGAGCCGCCGACGGGCGGGTGGAGAAATTTCGGGGACGCGGTCGAGGCGCGGCTGGGTGAGGTCGACGCGTCCCTTCGGCCGATGCTCGACGCGGCGCTCGCTGTCGCGCAGCGACACACCGGAGGCGCGTCGCGCGTGCTGCCTGCGCTCGACACACGAACGGCCGCAGGTCTCACGCGGCGCGCCCGCCGGATCGCGCTCGCGCATCGCCTGCAGTCCTGCGCGGACGGCAGTGACGACGCCGAGCTCGATCGTGCGCTCGCGGAGGCGATCACCGCCGCGTCCTACCCGGCGAGCGGCGCGCCGGACTGGGACGAGGCCGATTTTCGGCTCGCGGGCGCGATCGGGCGCGCGTACGCGAGTCGGCTCGAGCTCGACGCCGCGCTGACCTGGCAGCTGCGGGCGCTGGAGGGCTGGCGGGAGGTCGGCGTCGCTGCTGCGAAGTCGGGGGATCTCTCGTACCCGCTCTGCGAGGTGCTGCGGCTCGCCGGCGCGCTCGGGCGACGCGACGTGCTCGATCGGGTCGCGGATGAGCTGGAGACGATCGAGCTGCACGGCACGCAGGTCGGGCAGCGGCACGTCAGGTATGCAAGAGCGCGCGCGGCCGTGGCGCTCGGTGAGGCGGACGCAGCGGCCCGCGTGATCG